>JAQGPI010000035.1 GCA_028293175.1 Verrucomicrobiaceae bacterium
AAGAAATCCAACCCAACGGCGGACATGTCCAGACCCAGGCCTGAAGTCGTGCTCTTGATGATCGCCGCAGACTGAGTCTGCGGGTTACCCTCACGCACTGTGATGGCCATCGGGCCGGGAGTCTTTCCGCTGGCATTCACCACATCGAACACACAGGAATCATCGTCGATTCGAGTCCCAGTGTAGGTGGTGGGCACCTTGAACGTAAAGGTGACGGCCCCACCTTCGCGCGGCAATAAATTCTCAATGTTCAAGCTGATTTTGCCAGCAGAAACCGTGGGCCCCGCGAAAAGCGTGCCATATCCGTCTTCGCCATTAACTAATAGTTGGTTGAAACGGTAGAAGCTGTGGTCGGTGTATTCGCATCCAGTGGGGATCTTCATCTCGATGGTGCCTTTACCGAGTTTCAAGTCAGTGAGATTGCCCACGAAGATCGTCACCTTGAAAGTGTCTCCTCGCTTGACCGATATCGGCGCGCACCGGCCGACAAAAATCTTGGAGTCACCCAGTTGGGCGATCGGTGATGATGCCAGCGCTCCAGCGCCTGCGGGACGAGGGGCGGCTGCGGCAGATGGTCCCGGTGCCGTCACCTGATCACGCACCGGCAGAGCGCCAAGCAGGCGTGACACCGGGGGGATAGCAACCGTCACAACCGTCTTGCCTGTCAGTTTGGTATAACCGCCGCTGAGGGTAGGCGTGAAGGCCAGGGGTGCTTTGATCTGTCCATTAGGACCTTTCAGGACACTCTTGGTGGCGGGGTCGAGCTGCACCTTGAAGAGCGCGACTCCGCTGTGCCAGTCATTAATGGGGAATGTAATGGTCGTAATACCCGTGGAGCTGCGGGTCGTGGTGGCGGCTCGCGATTGATTCGTTTTGTCGTGCATCTCCGCTTCTGTGACGAGATAACCCTTGGGAATCGTCAGGATCATCTTCACGCCGGTCAGGTTGAGTGAATTGCCGCCTAGGAGGAGATAGGGTATTGCGATCTGCGCCACCTCGGTGCCCACCAGTTCAGGGCGGCTCTTCACAACGCCGTAAGGGAAATCAAGACTCGCGGGGCCAGTGACGAGCACTTTCACCTGCAAGGGGCTGCCATTGACCGGGAAGTGCAGGTTGTCCGCCGTGAGATGATAGCCAGCCACCTTGGTGTATTCGAGGCCGTTCTTCACACCCGTCATGCCGCCTGCGGGGCTGTTAATGTAGGTGCCGGGAAGGGAAGTGGTCCTGGTGCGATAGGTATAGCTGCCGCCGGCCCCGATGACCATATCGCCGCCGGGGAAATCGATGCTTTTCACGAGCGAGGCGGTGACACCATCGTATTTTTTGTTGCCGTTGGCATCGACGAAAACTTCACCCGCATCATAGAAGCCGTTGCCATTCTTGTCAGTGAATTGCTCGGCTCCGATGACTTGCATCTCCTTGCCTGAGGCATCGTAGAAGTGGCAGCCCACGAGAGTATTGATGGGCGTTCCATTGCGCAAGACGTTGCCCACGAAGGTCATGTTGATCGGCACGTAATCGCGTACCCGCACATTGCGGGCGGTTCCGGCAGCGAAGTTGAAATAGGTGAGCCGGTAGTCGACGAATCCGTCAGGGTCGGGGTCGGCGGGTGGCAGGGGGTGCAGGCTGGTGTCATTGATCACGGTGGTTGTCATCTGTCCCGCGATGTTAGCTTGGCCATCAGCATGCGCGTCCTTGATCAAGACGAGCCTTGGCGCATCGAGCGGTGGGTCGTTGAGCTCCGAGCCCTGCACCGGCAGAACGGTGGAAAGCAGCAGCGATGAATGGGCACCCACCCCGTTGGCGGCTGCGCCCCCTTTGGGTGTGCCGGCAAAGATGCGGGCGTTGCCCGAGGTGGTGGCGGCGAAGTTGTAAGCCTTGTTCTGGATTGCCAGAGGGAGGATGACGCTGCCAACGTAAGAGGTGGTGGGAATGTCCTGCGCCACGATCACCTCATACTCAAGGTTGCGGATCGCATCCGCCGGTATTCCTCCGAGCGCCCAGGTCATAATCCGGGCGGTGCTGTCGTAGCAAGGCACCGTGGACAGGCTGAGGTCGCTGGCATTCCAGTAATTGGGGGGAGGGCCGTCTGTAAGGGTTTCGGGGAAAAGGAAATTGCCCTTCCCTCCAATGGAGACATCAAGGTTATCATTCTTTCCGGCGCGATACAGGGCCGTGCCAGCGGGCAGTTCGTTCACCACCCGGCCAAAGGTGAGGGCTTTATGCAGCCAGTTCTGCACCCGCAAAGTGTAACGGATTATCTCGCCGGGCCGGGCGGTGCCCTTGTTCGAGGAAATACTGATTTCCAACGGACTCTTGATCATGGTGAGCAAGGAGGGTGACTTCAGAGCGGTGCCATCCGAGCGCGTGACAGTGATGGTGTTGCAACTGATCACTATGCCGGTGGCCACGGCGGGTTTGACTTTAACCTTGAAGAAAAGATCAACCGTGGCACCCGGGGCCAGGTTGAGATTTTTCCAGGTAGCACCGGTGTAGTTGAACAGACCGACTTCTGTCAGATCGGCATCCGGTGTGTGCGAATTATCATGGTAGACGGTGTTGAGAGGTACGTTGATGCCCACCTTGAAGCCATTGACTGCGCCCGTGCCCTCGTTCTTGATCTTCATGCGGTAGGTGATGACCTCGTCCACGTGAGCCCCTGCACCTGCTATGCTATCGCTGTCACTAACCGCAGACACTTTCACATCAAGCGGTTCATCCAGGATGATGACCGGCATGGGGGTCGTGACCAGCACGGTGGTGCCGCGTTTGAAATTTCCCTTCAGAGCGATGGTGCCGTCTTCCTTGCCGGCCAGCACGCGCACGGTGAAGTTCTTCACACCCGAGGTATGCGCCGGAACGTCACCCAAGCTCCAACGAACGTACTTGGACGTGCCGGCAGGCACCAGGGGGGCATTATCATCGGCGCTGACAAGGCTGACGGTGGGAGGTAACAAACAGTCCAGCACTGCGCCTGCTATCGTGGCCTCAGAGTTGTTGGCGTAGTTCAGGGAGTAAGTGATCACGCCGCCAACATCCACGTAGTAGGTGTACAGCCCGTTCAAGGCGGGAGAGCCGTCGGAATCGCTGTCGGTTGAGGCGCCAGTGAGCAGATCGTAACCCGCCTTTGACGAGGCCGTGTAAGTGGAGAGCACAAACTGCACTGCCTCCGCATTGTCACCGCTGGCCAGCAGCACATCCGCGCGGGTGCTCTGGTAATGCGCCGCCGCCAGCCGGTGCGGACTGGCCGCGCCTGTGGTGTAGCTAAACCCATAGGAACTTGCGAAGGTGAGCAGGTTCGCATTGTCCAACTGGCAGTTGAACCGCCATCCCCGGATGCCGCCGATGCCCGTCGTGCCCGAGGTGGTCTGAAAAGGATTGGTGACGACCAACTCGGGAAGGCCGTCGTCATTGAGATCCTGCAGCATGACGTCCGAACGGAACGGAGTGGAACTCGCCACCACCGGCCCGAATCCGCCATCAAGGAGTCCATTGGAACGAAACGGCGCGGCCCCACGGCTGTCAAAGTACTGACAGAACAGGTAATCGCGGAACTGACCCGTCACATCGAAGTCGCCAAAACGGTGCAGCGTGACCACCAAATCCGCACGGCCATCCCCCGTGAAGTCTCCCACGGCAATGGCTTGGGCGGGAGCACTGGCGGTCGCGGTCGCAATCGGGCGGGCTGAGGGCTCAGCATCGTCCGCACCGCCAAAAATGCCGCCCTTGTTCATGAACAGCAGCACTTGGTTGTTCGCCGCGTCAATCATCACCGCATCGCTCTTGCCATCGCCAGTCACATCGCCCAGGCGCACCTGCCCGGCACTGGAATTGGGGAAGGCCAGGGTGTGGTTGGAGGCACCGAGTTGGAACTGATCGTTGTGAAGGAGAATAGCGATCTTCGCCACAGTGCCCGCATTGCCGTCGTCTCCGGTGCCGGTGATCACGAGGTCAGCCTTGCCTTCGCCAGTTACATCCCCTGCGGCAACGCCGACCACCGTGCTGATGCCGGTCGTAGCCAGGCCTTGCACGCCCATCACGGAGAACTGCAAAGAGGTGCCGGCACCCAGGCCATCATTCTGGTACACCACCAATGCTCCGCTGATCACCAGTGCGAGGTCTGGCCGGCCATCACCGTTGAAGTCGCCCATGGCACTGTCGCTCACGGCATTCGCGGCCACCGTAAAGCCATTGCTCACGAAGGTGCCATCAAACTGCTGCCTGCGCACCTTGATGATCCCGGAAGCGCGGTCCACCTGCAGGATGTCGTCACGGCCATCCCCATCGAAATCCGCGCCGAACAACCCACGGCAGTCAAGCGTGGGTCCGGAGCCGGGGAACACCTTCTCACCCACAAACTTGGTTTCGAAATTGGGGGCCGAACTCAGCGGGAACGGTGCCTTGAAAATCCGACGCTGAATCGGCGAGGCATTGCCCGCCACATCGAGCGCACGCACCTCAATCACGATGGAGGTGCAGGCCTGTGTAATGACCAGGGGCTGCCCGCGCATCCAGGGAGAAATGTTGATCCAGGGCGTGGTGTCTGGCAGCGCCACCGTGCTGTTGATCTTGAAGCGGTGCTGCACCTGATTAATGCCCGTCTCATCACGCGGGTCCAGCAGCAGGTTGAAGGCAAATTTGGTGCCAGACTTCGCGATCCAGGTATGGGTGATCGAGAGAGTCGGCGCGGTAGTGTCAGGTGCCGCAATGGCTTGCGTGACCGCCATGGAGGCCACCATTGCGCACATCAGTCGGAGGGCGGTAAAAGAGAAGGCCTTCATAAGGGAAAGCGATGGTAGCCGGTAAGATGTGCTTTGCAATCTCATTTGAGTAGGCTATATCCTTACTCACAAAGCGGAAAAAAATGCTAGTGGCAGGGTCAGTCGGGTCCGCTTTGAGTTTACCGCACTACCACCGCGCCATCGCGGAAATCCAGGCAGCGGTCCTTGAGGCCGCGCTGGCTGGGCTTGTTCAATGCCACCGGCACCTCGCCAATGAGAAACCGGCAGTGTTCCTCCACCTGGGAACCGTACACCCAATCCACCCGCCACCACTCCTTGGCACCCTTCACCCCGCCCGAAGCGCGCAGATAATCCAGCGCTAGCACCTTGCCTTTTTCTGCTTCGGTGCGCGTCTGGTAGATGGACAGGAGATGGGCGGCAAAGGCATCGGTGTAGATGACGCCGCAACGAAGACGATGCATGGGGAAAGTGGATAGTTGATGGCTGATTGTTGATAGCAAGAAGCCGGAATCCTGAAGTTTCAGTCAATCAACAATCAACAATCAGCCATCAACTATCAACTTCCGACCAGTCTCTCAACTCTCCGCACTCAACTCTCAACTGTTCTTGAGCTTCCCAGCGAAACCGCTCAAGCTTCCGCCCACCCATGAACCGCCGCACCTTCCTTTCCACCGCCATCGCCTCCAGCGCCGTTTCTTTGGCTGGCGCAGCCGAATCCAAGGTCCGCGTCGGCCAGATCGGCACCCAGCATGCTCATGCCGCTGGCAAGATGGAAGGTTTGCGAAAACTCTCGGGTCTCTATGAGGTCGTGGGCATCGCGAATGCGGACGAGAAAGCGGGCAAGGACTATGAGGGGCTGCCGCGCCTGAGCGAGGAACAGTTGCTCGCCTCGCCTGGCTTGCAGGCGGTCACCATTGAGACCGAAGTGGGGCAGAGTTGTGCCACGGCGCTCCGGGCCATCCGCGCAGGCAAACACGTCCATCTGGACAAGCCGGGGGCGCTGGATCACGGGGAATTTGTGGCCATGCGCAACCAGGCGGAGAAGCGCCAGCTCACGGTGCAGATGGGCTACATGCTGCGCTACAACCCGGCCTTCCAGCTTCTCTTTAAAGCGAAGCGCGAGGGCTGGCTGGGCGAGATTCGCGAAATCGACGCCATGATTGGCAAGCTGGCCGATGCGCGCGTACTGAAGCAAATCGGCTCTCTGCCCGGAGGCGGCATGTTTGAGCTTGGCTGCCACGTGATTGATGCGGCCATGACCCTTCTCGGCAAGCCGAATGAAGTGCACGCTTTTTCCACCCCTTCGAACGACGACGGGGTGAAGGACAACCAGCTCGCCGTGCTGGTGTATGGCAGGGCCACGGTCACCATTCGCTGCAACCATGCCGATCCCTTTGGCGGCCCGCGCCGACGCTTCACAGTGGCGGGTTCAAAAGGCGCAATGGAGATCATTCCCCTGGAATCCGGCCAAGCCACGCTGTTCCTGGATGCCGCTCACGGCGAATGGAAGAAGGGCCAGCAGCAGGTGAAGCTCGATGTTCCCAAAGGCCGCTACGACAACGACCTCACCGATTTCGCCAAGGTGGTGCGCGGTGAGAAAAAGTTCGACTGGAGCGCCGCCCACGACATCGCCGTTCACGAAACGGTGATGCGCGCCGCTGGCCAGAACGTGTGATTGTAATTCAGGGCGGATCGTTCATCATAGCTTCTCCCTTATGGAATCCCACGAAGTTCTCCGTCTTTCGCTTGAGAAGGCCAATCCCAAGCAGATCGCAGCCATCATGGGCTGCTCGGTCTCACTGGTCTATAAATGGGCGCAGTCGGCGGATGACGGCAGCGGCACGGTCAATCCTCTGGACCGGGTGCTGCAGCTTTTCAAGATCACCAAGGACGACATGCTCATCCATTGGCTGTGCCGCAACTCCGGCGGCTTCTTTGTGCGCAATCCCAAGGTGGACAAGGAAGAGTTCGACCTCATGCCGGCCACGCAGACGATCGTTCAGCAGTTCGCTGAACTTCTCACAGCGATCAGCAAGGCCGCCGCCGACCATACCATCACCGAAACCGAAGCCTCTCTCATCCGCACCGAGTGGGACGATCTCAAACGCTTCACCGAAGGCTTCGTGCGCTGCTGCGAAAACGGCGATTTCTCCGGCATGGAGAAACTGCAAAGCGAGGCGAGCCGGAAGGCGCAGAAGAAGGAGTGAAAAGGGATAAGTGAAAAGTAAAAAGGGAGGGAGCAATGCGAGCCCCTTCGTCGTCGTGAAACTCTCAGTCCCTTTTCACTTATCCCTTTTCACTTTCCCTCAAGAGTACTTCACATCCTTGCGCGGCTCCATTTCGAATGACTGCACGGACTGCTCGGCGATGGAGGGCTTCAGCACCTCTTCGCGGAACTTGATGTAATGAGGGTCGTCCACGCAGATGGTCAGCTTGTCCAGGCTCTCCACCTCGAAGGCGATGAACCAATCCCAAGTATCTTCGGGCTTCACGCGTTTGCCGGTGCGCACTGCGAGCACTTCCGGCACACGCAAAAGGTACACACGCGTGAGCGACATCACTTCCTCCAAGCGCTCCGGCGAGATCTCCGGCTTGACCTTGTAGAGGCAGATGTGGGCGATCATGGGTTAAGCAAAGAGCGCCTTGAATGACTGTCTTGGCCGTCTACGAATTCCAGCTCAGAGCGCCCTTTTTCCAGGCATAGGCGAAGGCCACGCCAAGAATGCTGACAAAGCCCAGCATGGTGCCAAAGATCCAGGGACCGTGCACGGCGAGGTAGTCCTTATAAATGATGGCCCAGGGGTACATAAACACCACCTCGATATCGAATAGCACGAACAGCATCGCCACGATGTAGAACTTCACGCTGAAGCGCGGCTGGGCATCGCCAATGGGCAGCATGCCGCACTCGTAGGCGCTGTCCTTCATGTCGTTCTGCCGGGCCGCTTTGCCCATCAGAACACTGGCCAGAAGAGTGCCGCCCGCAAACCCGCCGGCGACTAGGATCTGCAATAAGATGGGGAAGTAATTCTCAAGCATGGCTGACTGCGTGGACCTTTAACGGCGGCCGTCCCAGGCGTCAAGAGGAGGAAGAACGTCAGAATGCAGGAAAACGGCCCTTCTCCCAGGATATTAGTCTTCCAGCACTTCAAAGATCGCTTCCACTTCCACAGCCGCGCCGGTGGGGAGCTGGGCAAAACCGAGGGCGCTGCGGGCGTGGTAACCGTCGCCGTCTTTGCCGAAAATCTCGTGCAGGAGGTCGGAGCAGCCGTTGATCACGAGGTGCTGATCGGTGAAGTCCTGGGTGCTGTTCACGCAGCCCAGCACCTTCAGCACGCGCAGGCCATCGAGCGTGCCGTGGACATTCCACACCGAGCGCAGCACCTTTTCAGCGCAGTTCTTCGCCGCAGCGTAGCCATCTTCCGTCTTCACATCGGCTCCCAGCTTGCCCTTCAGGTCGCTTACATGGCCGGAAGTCAGCAACTGATTGCCCGAGCGGATGCACAGGTTCAGGTAGCCGGGGGTGAGCTTTTCAAAGGTGATGCCGAGGGATTCTGCTTTCTGCTGGGGTGTCATGAGGGGGAAGGGGCGGGAAAAGGTGAGATGCGCGCCAAAGAATTAAGCACGGCGGGCCGCTCTTCTAGCAGGAGATCCACCGCCTGCAACGACTCTCATCCGCAGCCGTGCCCGCATATTTTCCTTTCACCTGCCCAGGGCCTTGCCATCCTGCGGCCATGTCCTCCCTGGAACCCATTGCAGACAAAGCGCACGCCCTCGGCATTGGCTCGCAACACCTCCACTCCTATGGGTCGGACAAACTCAAGGTCAGCCTTGATGTCCTCAAAAACCATGCGCCGCGCGGCAAGCTGATCCTCGTCTCCGCAATCACCCCCACT
>JAQGPI010000006.1 GCA_028293175.1 Verrucomicrobiaceae bacterium
TGGTGGTGGCCCGCCGGGACCTCCGCGTGGTGGTCCACCCGGTCCGCGACGACGCTCGGGATCTTCCGGCGTGGTACCGAGCACGATGTCCCAGGTGGCGACGAGTTCTTTGCTGCCGGAGCTGATGGGCTTGAATTCGCGGATCACGGAGAGGCGCTGTGCCTCGTCCTTCACACCGCGCAGCACGCCGTCGCGCTCGTTTTGCGCCTCACCGGCATGATAAAGCTGGGTGGTGAGCATGCGTTTGCCGTCCTTCATCACCGCGATGTGATAGTGGCGTGTGCGACCGGTGTAGAGGCCGGGCATGATGGTGTGGAAGCGGTACTCGCCCTTCTCATTGGTCGTCGTCTTGCCGAAGCCCTGGAAATGGGTGTCGCGCTCCTTGCCCTTTTGCACGCCACGGCTGTGGATGTAGCAGCCGTTGTTATCGGCCTGCCAGAGCTGGATCTCGCCGCCGCTGATCGGCTTGCCATCGGCATTCAGCAGGCGTCCACCAAAGTTGGCCACGGTGCCGAGCGCGGCGGTCGCATCGCCTTGCGTGTGCAACAGATCCGAGTCCTGATCGACCGGCAGGTGATCGGGGTAATACGGTCCCTCGGTCTGGCGCGGTGTGAGCAGCAACGCCTCGGCAAAGGCGTCCTGCGTGGCGAATCCAGCGGTGGCAAGCGCCAGGCTGTGCAGCAGGCGACGGCGGCTGAAGGGAATGTAAAAGGCGTGGGAAGTATTCATGGTGCGGTAATGAGGATGGCCGATGCTGGCACGGGTGGGGTTGTGAAAGCGAGCTTCGATTGGAAAGTTTCGCGCTGTCTTTGAGAAACGTCGCCGATGCGCGGACTTGTTCATGGCAGCCATTGAAACACTTCGTCATTGACCTCATCCCCCCGAGTAGGATAGCCTAATCAAATGAACCGCTGGTGGCTGCTGATTTCATTAATGCTGCCTGCGGCACAGGCTCGCGCCGCTGATGTGTGGGTGACGCTGCTGCGCTGCCCGGAGGAGCACTGGCAGCAGAAGCTGGCGGAGACGAAGCCGGATGCGGCGAAACTGCTTGCGCTGGCGGCCGCCCATGAGGGCCCGGAGGTGGCGGTGCAGGTGCGGCTGGAAACGGAAAACGCCAAGCCTGTGCGCTGGACGGAAGGCAAGGAAATGGAATTCACCGCTGGCTGGATAAGCGATGGGGACCCCTTTGCGCTGAAACCAAGGGCGAAAGAGAAACGCTGGATGGGCACGGTGATCGAAGCGACCGTTGAGCGGTTCGAAGATGAGGAGGCAGTGGAAGTCGCGCTCAATCTAAGGCACGACACGGCAGCGCCGACATGGACGGAGTTTACCTATCCGGTCTCCACCGTTGTTGATCCGCCGAAGCAAAAGACGCCGCTGAAGCTGCCGCAGTTCCGCCGCATCGAATGGCAGGGCAAGATCAGCAGCAAACACTTGAAGCCGGTGCTGGCAGGCTCCCTCCTCGTCGCCTCGCCGGAGGACAAGGCGGACAAATCAACGCGTTGGTTCGTTATTGTCACACCATGAGACACTTTATCTTATTCTTGTGCCTGGTGGGCGGCATCGCGATGGCGGCAAAGCCAACCTGCCGTTTGCAGCAAACCATCATCCGCGCGCCGGAAGGAGAGGTGCTGGAACTGATGGCACGCGGCACGCATTCCGATGCGGAGGTGTCCGCGCAACTGCACCAATGGCTGCGCGAAGGCCGGGCAGGGATGCTTTCAGACCTGAGCGCCCTCCGCATGTTTCCGGACAAGGTCGTGGCGCGCGAGGGCACGGACTTCATGTGGTGGACGGAGGAAGACCAGGTCCTGGATGCGCCGACGGCCCTGTATCCGATGAACAGCGCGTCGTTTTTCGTGGGCAGTGTGATGGAGTATGATAGTGACAATCATGCGTGGAAGGGCAGCTTTTCGCCGCGCAAGCCGCTGCTGGTGTACTGGCCCGCCGTGTGGACAAGGCAGGCGGCCCCCAAATTGGATTCGGTGGCGCAGCTGGACCGCTTTGAGCAAAGCATCAGCAACAAGGTGATGGTGCCGTTGTCAGGCCCGGAAGTCCTGGCCGTGTTCCGCCCTGCGGACCGGTTTGAACAACCTGCCGATGCCCCGCGCTGGCTGGATGTAATGGAGATTGCGACGGAAACCGAGGACCACGATCTGGCCGCCGCGCAGCCGTCGCACCAGCGTGTGGTCGCCATGGGATTCGCGGTGCCGGATGAATGGACGGATGAACTGCTGGCGATGCATCACGAAGGCGGTGATGACCGAATTTTGAACCGCCTGCTCGATGAGGTGAAGGCGCAGCGCGCGGTGCTCGCCATGTTCGGCGTGCAGAGGGTGCAGGGCGATTCGAATCCGCGGATGAGGTCTGGCCGCGAGCACGCTTTTCCCGCCGAGATGCCCACCTTTCCATCGGCCTGGAGTGCCATACTGGTGGGTGATGAGCTGAATGTGAGTGGCGCGGGTAGTAGTGGATTGATTGAAGTGTCGATGCGCAGCGACCTCCTGCAGCCGCCGAATGCCACCTTTCCGCTCGCCCTTCACCGGCCTGAGTTGGTGATGTTCTGGCCCGAGCCGGCGACGGCCGCTTTCCGAGCCTGGCTCAAGGTTCCGGATCATGGCGCGGGCCTAGCAGGGATCATGCGAGTGCCGGATTATGTGCCGCTGCCCCGCGAGATGAGTGATCGGAGGACGATGGTGTTCATCGTGCGGAACGACCTTCAGGGTAAGCCTTCGCCGCCTCCCCAATGGAAGTTCGAAGGCCTGGAATACGAAACGCTGGTGTATGAGATCGATGCTGCGGACGCGGCCAAGTACCAGGACAAAAGCCCTTTCCGTGATGATGGCGCGCTGCTGGCGGAACTGCAAAAGACGACGGGCGAAGGCAAGGCGCGGCTGCTCAGCCGCATATGGTCAGTGGGCGATGTGCACGCGAGCCAGGAACGCGGCTATGTGGCGGAGACCGACGGCCGCGATGAAGCCTATCCCCAGCAGTACCGGCCCACCGCCATTATGCAGGTGTTTGTGGGCACCGATTTCAATGCCAGCCTTGTGCCGGTTGCGGAGCATTCGAATGACAAGGTACAGCAGTTCTCGGGCGAGCTGACGCTAGTTCATCATCTAGCGCAGCCGCGTATTGCCACCTTGGAACAGCAGCTCGCCAGTCTGCGCGAAACTGCGGAAACGCCGTGCAGGCAACGATTCCATGAGTTGAAATGGACTTGGAAAAAGGACCCTGCCACGGGTCGCCCCGCCATTACTGCCGGGAAACCCTACTGCCTGGGCGTGCAGCGGGACACTGACGAGGACGGTGTATCAAAGTGTCACGTGGCCTTTGTCTGGGTGCGGCCAGTGAAGTGATGGCTGTGGGGTCACTTCCCCTCATCCGCCAGCGCCTTCAATTGAGGCACGTCGAAGGACTCCAGCAGGCCGAAACAGAAGAGCTCGGGCTTGTCGGAAACCGTCCAGTTGTGACGGAGGATGTCGTGGAGAGTTTCCAGCGGCTGCGTCTGTTGCAGGATGCCGAAGGCGGCGGGCTCCATGGCCTTGGCGGTGAGCGCCAGGAGGCCGGAGCGCGGGCCGACGGTGTGGACGGAGGGCTTCACCTTGTACTCGGTTGTAGCCCAGTGTGATATAGCGGTTAGCTGTCCGGCCTGGAGGCCCTGGGCGCGGTCGCCCACCGCCGCCATGAGCAGCGCATACAGGTAGGTCTTCCCGGCCATGGTCGATTCGCCGATGGCAAAGGGGTCAATGGCGAGCACGCGCTTGCCCGTGATGAGCAGGGCCTTGATCTCCGTCTCCGCGCTCTTGCGGCCTTCATCGGCGATGTAGAGGGCAGTGCCGCGCACTTCGCCTTTCGTAAGCTCGACCACCGGCACCGTCCAGGCATCGCCCAGGCGCAGCTTCCAATACACCGCCTTGATGCCATCGCGCACCTCTTCGCCGGTCTGCATCGCGGTGGCGGTCAGAGGCTTGAACTTGAGGATCTCGGCGAGCTTTTCGCGTGTGGCTTGCTTCGCATCGTGAGGCAGTTTCTTCGCAGCGGTGATGGCAAGCTGGTGGAAGTCGAGGTTGTTGCCGGGCAGCGGCACATCGAGCTGAGCGCGGGGCTTTACTTCAGCATCGCTGGGGATTTCCTTCGCATCAAAGGAAGAGTCACCCGCGAAGAACACATCGCCGATCATGCCGTAAAAGGCCTGCCGGTTGTCCACTTCGTAATTGTGCGTGCCGGGGTCGAAGTTCTCATGCGAGCGCAGGCGCTCGGGCTGGCCGTAGAGCTTGAACACGGGTTGCGCGGCATCGAGCAGCGGCTGCATGGCGTGATCGGAGGCGAAGCAGCAGTTGTCCTTGGCATTGAAGGTGAGCAGCGCCGCACGGCCGCCAAGCATGGCGGTGAGGTGCGCGTAATCGGTGATGGTGGCGAGGTCGTTGGGCGTCTGCTCAGAGTCGCCGAGATCCGTGGGGTACTTCGCCCGAGTGCGGAAGCTGGAGTAACCGGCCACGGGGTTACACAGGGTCACGCGGGTGTCGAGCGAGCTGATCGTGATGGTCTGCCAGCCGCCGCCGGAGAGCCCGCTCACGGCCACGCGCGCCGGATCGGCGCCCGGCAGCGCGAGCAGCACATCGAGGCCGCGCGACATGGATAGGTAATACGGCGCGAGGCCGCTGACGCCGCACAGATCGAGCTGGTTCATGCGCGCATGCACCATGCCCTCGCTGGCGAGCTGGCCCATGCCCAGCCATTCGACGTTCAAACTGGCAATGCCACGCTTCGCCAGATTGATACACCGTATCTGCTTGTAGGATGCGGCCTTGCCGTTCGCATCGTGGCCGTTCACCGCCAGATGCACGGGCATCTTCGGCGCGGGTTTGTCTGGCTTGTACAGCAGGGCGGGAATCCACATTCCGGGCAATGCCTCGTAGCGCAGCTTTTGCACGTGGTAGCCGGGACCGCCCTCCATCGTGTCGAACCACTCCACCTTGGTCTTCGCATTGCGCCATTGCTTCGCCAGATCGCCGCGGAAGACGATCTTTTCCAGCACCTCGCGGCGCGTCTCATTGGCAAAGGTCTGCCATGCGGCGAGGGTGGTGAGCGCGGGCATGCGCGGCACTTTCGCTTCGCAGTAATCCTGCACCTCGGTGACCGCGAGGTCCGGCAGCAGGATGGGATGCTGAAGCATCTGGGCGAGACCCGAAGGCGGGGGTAGCGCGGGCTTGGCCTGAGGCTTTTGCGCGAACACAGGAGCGGCGAGGAGCGCTAGGAGAACGAGGTGCCGTTTCATGATGTGCGAAGTGGTACGGTGGCGCGAAGGTGGTTTGGTCAGCGCAAATTTCAGGTCGGATCCAGTCGGATGTGGTTGGATTCCCGGGGTTTGAGACATGGGTTGCCTGCCTCAAAGCATGCGACGCCCGGTAGGAGCGAAACCGGCGCTGCTCGTCCGAGGGAATATCGCAGATAATGAGCGCCCCTCACGCTTTTGTGTGCGGTTTCTCGTGCGATACAGACGGGAGGCATCGGTATTGCTGGCGACGCATGTTAACGCTGGCAGGCGCTCCCTTGTCGGCGCAGTTCGCTGGTCAATGCGTGCACGTTGCCGCGTCTTGCCAAGCTTCGGTCCAACCATCTTGCGAGCGCTGCTTCTCTGAGAGGGCATGGATGGGCTTGTCGCCCCCCCACCTCCGCCCTCTTTAGTTTGGGACGAGACGCAGCTCTTCCCTACCTTGTTTTTCGAAGGCGTTGCCACGCCCAAGGCCCGCACGCCTTGCGAGCGCGGCTGCTTTCCTGATTCGGCTGAAGCCGAAGCCACTTTCTTTCTCGCAAGCGGCTACTTGCTTTTGAGGTGTGCTTTTTTGCGTTTGGAGGGCGGAGGCGGATCTTCGGGCACCAGCCGTTCGTAGCTCCACACCCAGTCGCCGGGGTAGGCATGATCTTGAAGCCTGGGGAAGCGGGGGTCATCACTGTGACCGGGCTCTACTGTGCCGCCGTCGTCGTCGCCATCGGGCCCCACGGTCCAGAGCTTATAGCGGTCGCCGGTGCGCTGGTAGTGCATGGGGCGGCCGTTCATCGGATCGGTGGGCATGGCGCTCAGGAATTCCGGCACGAGCTTGCTGAGGTCTTCGGGGTATGACCCGTTCTTGATAAAGTAGCGCTCCAGCGCGCAGGCGGTGCGCGCCTGGTCGAGCCTGACGCTGACCAGGAGTGCCTTCATGAGGACGCCGCCGAACTGTGGCAGCGATTGCGCGGGATACAGGCCGAAGATGCCGGGGGCAAGGTTCTCAATATTCTCCCGGACGAGCTTTTTCGTCATGGTAGGCAAGCCTTGCAGGCCATGAATTTCGAGAGGCTGGACGCAATGGGTGAGCATGAGGTCGACGAGCGCGGCCTTGTTGCCACGGATGACGGCACTGGGGTTCATTCGCAGTTGGAGGACAAGGCCGACACCTGAAAGGTTTTCCGCAAAGGTATCGTGGTGGAGCAGGTTGGAAACGGTGGGCGTGGCGAGCAGTGCTCGCAGCTCGGCGGGATCGGATTCGGCGGATGCAGCGCAGAAGGTCAACTCTCCGCGCATGGCCTTGATGACAATGCCCTGCAAGTCCACCCGGTTGAGATCATGGGCAAGACGCTCGAGCTGCAATGCATCCGCCGAGCGCGCCTGCAAGATGGACCAGACGGGGCGCAGTGAAATGGCAAAACCGGTCTCCGCCACCAGCACACCAATCAAGACTGGCTCCTGCCCGGCACCTTCCGACAGGCGCAGCATGGTGCTGATGTCTTTCACCGCCCGTGCCGTATCGCCGCTGAACTTCGCCGCTTCAGCATGCAACTCCAGCGTATTCAGCGCCGCCAGGAGTGGGGTCAGATGAGACAGTTTCATCTCCGCGACGGACTTGACGGGCGGCCTGTCCTTTACTGCCGGGGTAGGTTGCGACAAGGGCCGCTGGTTGCCAGCGTTCAAGGCATCGAGTAGGGGCTTGCGCGACTGCAGCGCCCGCAGGATGTCGCTGCCGTCATTGCCCGAAGGGGCGGGCATGGGCACCGCTTCGGTCTCGCGGAAAAAGGCGGCCCAGGCAGCAGGGTCCAAGGGGATGCCATAGTCCATGCCTTCGCAGTAGCGGGGGTAGGGGCTTACGGCGTCGGGATACTTCATGTCGATCTTCAGATCCAACAACTGCTTGCGCCGGGCTCCGGTTTCCCCGGCTTCTTCATCGTCATCAATGACCAGCGCTATGTCCTTGAGCGGCGGGATGGCGTAGAAGTTTTGGTCATCGGGCACGGGCGGGGGCACGAGCGACATGAAATCCAGGGTATGATGGGTATCGGCGAGGCGCTTCTGCACGGCGGCCCAGCGGGACTCGGCGCTGTGGCTAAGGCTCCAGTAGGTGAAGGCGAGACCGATGAGCGGCAGGATGACGAGGGCGGCAACCATCCACGGCCATAGCGGTCGTAGCGGGCGATGTTCGCTGAGCTGGGGGGGATCGTCGGGCATGGGGCGGTTATTTCGAGGGAGCGGCCGGTGGTATGAGAACTTTGGGCAGTCCGGGCTTGGGCTTTGGGAGGGAGGGTGCCAGCGGCTCGTAGCTCCAGACCCAGTCGCCGGGGTAATCGGCGGTTTTGAGTTTGGGGAAGAGGGGGTCGTCTTTGGGGCTGGGTTTGATCACGCGCAGTCATCGTCGTTATCGAAGCCGAGGCTCCAGAGCTTGTAGCGTGCGCCGGTCTCTGGTAGCGCATGGGCTTGCCGTCGATGGGATCGAGGGGGATGGAGGGTGGAATCGTCGGGATCGGGGCAGGGCTATTGCGAGGGAGAGTGCTTGACTAAACTCTTTCGCTGACCGGAAAGTACCCGTGATGTATCAATCTCTCCTCTACCTTCTCTATCAGCGCAGGTACTGAATCGGCAAGCAGCGATGACGGCTGATCGAGCAGGTAATCCTCAACTGTTACAAGGCACTTGCTCACTTTCACTTCCCTTGCTTCTGGTTCACCAGCTTCCCCAATAACTTCGAGGCAGGTTTCCAGGTTATAATAATCGTGCCGAAACATGAGAGCTTCATAGGTTTTTCCATCGGAATAAATTTCGACGATGAACCTTTCGCCGTGATCGGCATCGCCTTGATGAAAGGGACTCGTTAGCAATTTTTGAACTAGAGTGTTATATTTCATTTCTGGAATGATCTAAGTTCCTTACACACTTGGTCACTTGACGGTCATTTTGATGCTGGCACCAGTTGTTCGTAGCTCCAGACCCAGTCGCCGGGGTAGTCGGCGGCTTTGAGTTTGGGGTGTTCGGGGAAATCTTTGGGGCTTGGTTTTACGATGCCGCCGTCGTCTTCGTTATCAAAGCCGAGGCTCCAGAGTTTGTAGCGGGCGGCGGTCTTTTGGTAGCGCATGGGCTTGCCGTCGATGGGATCGGCGGGGATGGCGGGCAGGTAGTCGGGGACCAGTGATTGGAGGTTATCGGGATAGGACTGGTGCTTGATGAAATGGCGCTCCAGGGCGCAGGCGATGCGGATTTGGGCAATGCGGGCACCCACCTGCAAGGCGCGGTCGGCGATGCCGCGATAGCCGGTCATGGAATAGCGCGCCATGATGCCGAAGACGCCGGGGGCGAGTTGTTCCATGTCCTCTTCGGCGAGCTTGGCGGCGCTTTTGCGCAGGGCGGAAAGACCGCCGGTTTCCAAGGGGCCGAGGACATGGGTGAGCATGAGGTCGGTTACCACGGCCTTGTTGCCCAGGGCGGTGGCGGGGCGGTTGATGGATATGATAGTGTAGGATATAATATCATTGAAGCGATCTCTCAGGCTGGATGAAGAACCCGAAAGCAGGGGACGCAGGACATGCATCAGGTCTGAAGCGCCGCCCCCGGCCAGGGTTTCGGAGGCCTGCGCGATGACGGCCATTTCGCCGCACATGGCGTTGGAGACCATGGCCCGGATGTCGATGCGCTCCAGGCACTGGGCGAGGCGCGCGAGAGACGCTTCATCTGCGGTGCGCTGATCGAGCACGGACCAAGCTGGCTCGGCGGCCATATTGAGGATGGTGATTGCCACCAAGGAATGGAAGCCGGTGGGCTCGTGGCCGAGGCCTTCCGCGAGGCGGACCATGGTGCGGATGTCATCTGCCGCCAAATGGGAGTCGCCAGCGGCAGCCGCCGCACGGGCGTGATACATGAGGGTGCGGCCGGTTTCTTGAAGCGGATTGAAATAGGGTACGGGGACGGCCAAGAGCAGCTTCACCGGCGGCCTGTCGGACCATGCGGGGGTGATTTGGGAGAGCTTGCGTCCGTTGCCTGCTTTCAATTCATCAAGCAGGGGCTGCTTCGCGGCCATGCCTCGCAACATATCGCGCCCCGGATTGTCGCTGGCAGGGGGCATGGGCAGGAGCTTGTTATCGCGATAGTAAGCTGCCCGGGCGGCGGCGTCCCAGCGCTGGC
>JAQGPI010000671.1 GCA_028293175.1 Verrucomicrobiaceae bacterium
GGACATCAGCATCGTCCGGGAAAGTCCATTTCTACTGCCGGATGTGCAGGAGAAAGCGTGCAAGCATCTATTCTAACAGAAGAAAAAACAACGGCGGGGCGCACACAAAGAATCAGTGGCTTCAAAAACTTCTGCAGACCGAGGCCTGCTCTCTTTGCCAACGGCTTTGGGGTGAAAATTCCTCAACGGCCTGATCGAAGGTATCGGAACGTATGGACCAAAGACCATATCGTTCCTATCGCTCTAGGCGGAAGTGACGACATTACAAACCTCCAGCCTCTATGCTATCAATGCAACTCATCGAAGTGTGATGGGAGGCGAAGGTCACTGATTGCAACTATCCAGGCAGAATCGATTGCGGCTCCTTCAATCGGCCAGGGCCCGCAAAGTATTATCATATCGCTTCATTAGATCCTGGGCTATAGCCATTGCTTGGCGGTTTCATCGGAGTACGGGCTCAGCCGCAGGCTGTGACATGGCGTTTGGGTTGCCAATAGCCTGTCACCTTCTTGCAGCTTCAGATGCGCCAATGCCTCTTCCGGCAGCGCAATGCCCAAGGAGTCGCCGATCTTGGAAAGTCTGAGCTCAAGAATCATAAGGATAATGTGCTGAGGTGCATCATCTCGTCCACGAGCGACGATACCAAAAACAATCGCTTGGACAAATCCTTCAGGTTCGTTAATGTTTAAGGAGTCTCCCGTTTTACAGTGAAAACCGTCGCTGAAGCCGTCTCCAATAATCCTGTGCAGCGCATTCGTCGTCCGCGACATTTTCCGCGGCCTGGACGCGCGATCTTTGCGGCCTTGCTACTGTTTCTCGCTTTTGCGGCGATGCTGGGGTTCATTCTCAGCGGCTTGCAGATGTGGCTGACCGGTGCTCGCGAGTGGGGCGTGCTCGCGCTGGTGTGTATGGGAACTTTTGTCTTGGCCCGTCTCACGGCTGCTTGGTACACGCACCGGCTTACGTGTCCGCTCTGCCATGGCACCGTCCTGCACGAGAAGCGCTGCCATAAGCATCGCGACGCGCAGAAGCTGCCGCTGATTGGTCATCGAGCTACGGCGGTGCTGAGTCTACTATGCACGGCGCGGTTTAGCTGCATGTACTGCGGCACCTTGTTCCGGCTTAAAAAGTAGGCGGCGCGACGCGCCGGTTGATAGTTGATAGCTGATAGTTGATGGACTGAACTGATGGCTGACGGCTTCTTCTGCTTTCAGTCCATCAACAATCAGCTATCAACTAATCACTGGCGCATTCCGCGCCGCTCCCGAATGCCGACCGTCGCCAGCTACTGCACCACCTTCCTGAAGCCTGAGATGCTTCATCTCTACCGGCAGATCACCGGGCTGAAGCGCTGGGACACCTTTGTCATCACTCGTGAGCGGTTGTGCGAGGATCTGTACCCGATGCCGCCGGATGGAATTGAGGTAGCGCCGAAGGTGCGCAGCAACTTTGTGCGGCGCTTCTGGCTGAAGTACATCAAGCGCGAACCGGCCATCGTCTATCGCGGCGAGTACGGGGTGCTGGCGAACCTTTTGGCGAGGCGTGAGGCGGATGTACTGCACGTGTACTTTGGCCATACCGGCGTGCACTTGCTGCCCTTCCTAAAGCGCTGGCCAAAGCCGAGCATCGTGTCCTTCCACGGCATGGACGTGCAGAAGCGTGAGCATGATCCGAGCTATGAGGTGCGGCTGCGCGAGCTGCTGCAAACGGTGACCTTGGTGCTGGCGCGCTCGCATTCGCTTCAAGACCGCCTGCTGGAACTGGGCTGCCCGCCCGAGAAGCTGCGGATGAACCGCACCGGCATTCCGCTCGATCAATTCCCGCTGATCCAACGCCAGTTACCCGCTGATGGGGCATGGCACTTCGTGCAGGCCTGCCGGTTGATTGAAAAGAAGGGGCTGGATGATGCGATCCGCGCTTTTGCGCGCTTCGCCAGAACCCATCCAGCGGCGAGGTTCACCATCGCGGGCGAGGGGCCACTGCTGGAGCCGTTGACCAAGCTGCGCGATGAGCTCGGCCTGACAAGCAGCATCCATTTCGCAGGCTTCCTCAAAGGCGGCGATTTGTGCAAACTGTATCACACAGCGCATGTGTTCATCCATCCCAGCCGCCTCATGGCGGATGGCAACCAAGAGGGCATTCCGAATGCGATGCTCGAAGCCATGGCCACCGGCCTGCCGGTGATCGCCACCCTGCACGGCGGCATCCCCGAGGCAGTGCGCAAGGATGTCACCGGTTTCCTGGTGCCGGAGCGCGATGTGGACGGCCTGTACGCGAGCATCCAGCGGTTGATGGAAACGCCCGGCACATGGCAGACGATGAGCGCAGCCGCTGCCGCGGATGTGCAGGAGAACTTCGAAGCTACGGCGCAGATCTCGAAGTTGGAGGCGGTGTATGACGAAGCGGCGGGGATCGGCATCTTAGCTAGTCGCTCCTAGCTGATTCTCCCATTTAAGTCTTGCGGTCAAAATCCACTCCTCTGAGAATAAGAGCGGCAAGCTTCTGTCTTTGATCGCCATGAAAAAAAACTTCTTCCCGGATTCGCAGTGTCAAATTTTGCTCAAATCGGCGGCTTGTCCGTTCCTGTCGGCAGCCTTGGTTCTATTGGCGGTTTTTGGGATGAAGAATGGGATTTTTGCCCAGACCCAGAGTGCTCCTTCCGCCGAAGTTGCGCAGCGACTGTCGGTGCTTGAAAAAGGTTTTGAAGAAGCGGCGGAGCGGGAGGCTGAACTGCCGTATAAGACCGCTCTTTTGACAATGAATGAGAGCTATGTGGGTGCGGTGGAGCGAGCGTTGAACGCGGCCATGCAGGCTGGAAACACCGCCGCAGCGGTGGCCCTCAGAGATGAAAAGAAACGCATTGAGAAAGACGAAGAACTTCCTTCAGAGCAGGCTGATGCCCATGCCTCACCGCCAATTCCTGAATCTTTGAAGAGACTCCGAAAAACTTACCGGGAAACCATGGCTCTGCATGCCTCCATTCGGCTTATGAGGCTCTATCCCTTGTTTGACAAGTACTCCCAGGCTCTGAACGCGCTTGCGGTCGAACTGACCAAGGCGGGGAAATTGGACGATGCAGTACAGGTCAAGAAGGTGAACGAGGAGGTTTCCAAAGCCCGTACTACCGGCAACACGGAGCCGGTTACGGTCGAGATCGGAAGAGCG
>JAQGPI010000063.1 GCA_028293175.1 Verrucomicrobiaceae bacterium
CTGCGCTTATTTCACCTTCTTCGAGACTGTCTTCGTCCCGCCTGCCGCTTTCTTTTTCACGGCTGATTTCTTCACCGCCGACGACTTCTTCTTGGTCTGCCAGGGCGGCGTGTTCTTCATGTACTGCGCGGCGAGCTTCTTGGCGGCGGCCGCTTCCTTCTTGCGTTTCTCACGCACCTCTTTGAGGCGCTCTTGCATCTTGGTTTTCAGGCCGGGCCAGTACTCTTCGCCGACGATGAAGCCGACGCAACGCTTCGTGCCGCAGCGGCACTCGTGCTCGTCCCAATTTTCCAAGTCGAAGCCGTAGTTGAAGGTCAGTTCCTCACCTTCCTTGATGTCGCGCTTGGCGCAGATCCAGATGCGGGTGCCCGTTTGGAAGGCTTCACAGTTGGGATCGCAAGAATGGTTGAGCAGGCGAGCGGTGTTCTTGGGTGAACTGCCGTCGAGGTCGAATTTGCGGTTGAGCGCAAAAATGTACACGGCGGCCCCACCGGTCTTGCGGGCGCGTGCCATGCGGGCCTGGGCGCGGCGCTCAGACTCGGCCTTGGTGATCTTTTCGCCGGTGTATTCCAGGATCTCCGTTTCCTTGGGGATGTCCCGCTTGGCGAAGACGCCACGGGAATGAATTGAGGAAGTGTGGACGACGTGCCAGGGCTGGGCGGGCGGGGCTTTGGGCATGAAAGTGGGGGTGGGGGGGAGTGACGTCGGAAGAACTGTGAGCAGCATCCGTGCCTTGGTGAGAATCAGGCGTCGTCCTTGGTGAAAGCGCCATCGACAAGACGTATGGCGTTGCGGGTGTTCTTGGCTTTCAGCAGTTCTGGCAGTGATTCATCGGGGAAGCCTTGGTAGCAGACGGGTCGCACAAAACGATAGATGCTGGCGGTGCCGATGCTGGTGAAGAAGCTGTGCGAGGCCGATGGATACGGGCCGCCGTGATGCATGGAAGGGCAGACCTCGATACCGGTGGGGAAGCCGTTGAAGACGATACGGCCTACCTTGCGCTCGAGCACGCGGATCAGATCGGAGTGTTCGATGAGATCCTCGGGCGTGCCGTGAATGGTAGCGGTGAGCTGGCCTTCCATTGATTTTGCAAAGCGCAGGACGTCGGCTTTCGAGGGGCAGTTGGTGACGATGGAGCAGGGGCCGAAGACCTCATGACGCAGGGTGTCATTGGCTTCCAGCGTGGCCAGATCGGTGGTGAAGATCACGCACTCGGCCTGGGTGGCTTCATCGCTGGGATCGGCATCGGACTGGCCCGCGATGCTCACACCTGCGGTGCTGGCGATGGCGGCGGTGCCTTCGCAATACATGCTCCGGATGCCGCCATGCAGCATGGTGGCCGGGGCGGCCTTTTCAGCAGCGGCCGATGCGGCTGTGACGAAGGCATCGAGCTCCACGCCTTGAACGCCAAGGACAAGCGCCGGATTGGTGCAGAACTGGCCGACACCCATGGTGACGGAGCCGACGTAAGCTTCGCCGATTTGTGCTGCACGGGCCTTCAAAGCGCCGGGGAGCAGGAACACGGGATTGATGGAGCCCATCTCGCCGTAAAAGGGGATGGGAGTGGGCCGTGCCGCAGCAATGTCCATCAAGGCGCGGCCGCCTTTCAGCGAGCCGGTAAAAGCGACGGCATTGGCCAGCGGATGCTTCACCAGTGCAGTGCCCATTTTGTTGCTCTTGCCGTGCATCAAGTTGAACGAACCGGCTGGAAGCCCGGCTTCTTCAAGTGCGGCATACACCGCGCTAGCCAGCAATTCCGAAGTGCCTGGATGGGCCGGATGGCCTTTGACCACGACGCTGCAACCGGCTGCTAGTGCGCAGATGGTGTCGGTGCCCACCACGCCGATGGCGAAGGGGAAATTGCTCGCGCCAAACACGGCCACAGGGCCGATCGGCTGCATCACGCGGCGCACATCCGGCTTCGGCAGGGGCTGGCGGTCGGGGATGGCGTGGTCGATTCGAGCATCGGCCCAGGAGCCATCACGGATCAGGCTGGCGAAGAGCTTGCATTGTCCCACGGCGCGGCCGCGTTCGCCGGTAAGACGGGCCATGGGGAGGCCGGTTTCCGCATGAGCGCGGTCTAGCAAGGCATCGCCGAGGCCAACGATCTTGTCGGCGAGCAAGTCAAGGAAGGTGGCGCGGATTTCAGGGGTCGCCGTGCGCAAGCCGTCAAAAGCTTCTTCCGCTGCTTGAAAGGCTGCATCAATCTGAGCCTCGGTCGCATCGCCAAAAGCGGGCTCCAGCGGCTGGCTGTTGTTGGGGCTGATGGCGTTGAAAGTGGGGCCCTCCGGCGCAACTGGCTTGCCGGCGATGAGGTGGTTTCCGTGGAGACTCATAAAGATGCAGGTAGTAGAGTTGGCGGGGCGGGGAGTCTATGGGGAAGTTGGATCTTGTCAGCAAGCAAGGCTATACGGTTCATCGGGGAATCGGATAGGGGCCATTGTGTTCCCACGGTACTAGTCCGCCACCCTCGCTACGGTACAACCGAACGTCGATCCTGCTGCCATCGGGCACAATTGAGATAGTGCCTCCTGACCACTGCTTTTCAATCGCTGTGAGCCTGACCTCTGTAGCTTTGCGCACATCGTAAACCTTGCCCGTATTGCCCTTAAAAGTGAATTCAATTGTCCAGGCGGCTCGTGACCCTTGAAATCCGCAAGGACTTAGAAACAGGCCGTGCTCTACTCCCTGCAATCTAAATAAAGGTTGTGAGGAATCTGGACCATAGGCTTCGGCGCGATATGGCCCTCGCACATAGCCATTCGCGCATCCGGTCAGGAGGGCGACGAATGCAACGCCGCAACATCTTGCGAAAGTCGTCATGATGGTTTACGCCGCCTTCAGCGGCTCCGGTTCTTTCTCCGCCGTGAATTCCAGCTCATGTTCTACGCGCAGGTTGTCCACGATGAAGGTCTGGCGGTCGGGTGTGTTCTTGCCCATGTAGAAGGTGAGCAGTTCCTTGATGGTCTTGTGCTCGGGCATTAGCACGGGCTCCAGGCGCATGTGTTCCCCGATGAAGTGCTTGAACTCATCAGGGCTGATTTCGCCCAGGCCTTTGAAGCGCGTGATCTCGGCGCTCTTGCCCAGCCTGTGCATGGCCTTCTGACGCTCCGCATCATCGTAACAATAGATCGTTTCCTTCTTGTTGCGGATGCGGAACAGCGGCGTCTGCAAGATGTACACGTGGCCCTTGCGGATGATCTCGGGGAAGAATTGCAGGAAGAATGAAATCATCAGCAAGCGGATGTGCATGCCGTCCACATCCGCATCGGTGGCGAGGATGATCTTGTTGTAGCGCAGCTCCTCCAGGTCTTCCTCGATTTGCAGGGCGTTGGCCAGAAGGTAGAATTCCTCGTTTTCATACACCACCTTGCGGCTTAGGCCGAAGCAGTTGAGCGGCTTGCCACGCAGGCTGAAAACGGCCTGGTAGTTGACATCGCGGCTCTTGGTGATGCTGCCGCTGGCGCTGTCGCCTTCCGTAATGAAGATGGTGCTGAGCTCGCGGTTTTTGTCCTTGGTGTCGAGATGAGTCCGGCAATCGCGCAGCTTCTTGTTGTGGACTTTGGCCTTGCGGGCGGATTCGCGGGCCAGCTTTTGGATGCCGCTGATGTCCTTGCGCTCCTTTTCATTGGCTTGCAGCTTCTCCAGCAGCGCCTTTGCCACATCCGCATGCTTGTGCAGGAAGTTGTCGAGCTGGCCGGTGATGGTGTTGATGATGTGGCTGCGCAAGTTGCGGCCATTGGGCTCCATTTGATTGGAGCCAAGCTTCGTCTTGGTCTGCGATTCGAAGACGGGCTCCTGCACCTTCACGCTGACGGCGGCGATGATGCTGCCGCGCACGTCGGCGGGCTCCCACTGCTTCTTGAAGAACTCGCGGCACTCCTGCACCACAGCCTCACGGAAGGCCGCCAGATGAGTTCCGCCCTGGGTGGTGTTCTGGCCGTTGACGAAGCTGTAGTACTCCTCGCCGTAACCGTTGCCATGGGTGAAGGCGACCTCCACATCCTGGCCTTTGAGATAGATGACCGGGTACAGCGGATCTTCGCTAAGCTTGGCGCGGATGAGGTCCATCAGGCCGTCTTTGCTGCGGAACTTTTCTCCATTGAGCACCAGCGTGAGCCCCGGGTTCAGCCACGAATAAAAGCGCAGCATTTCGCGCACGTAATCCAGACGGTACTGCACCTCGCTGCCGAAGCTTTCTTCATCCGGGCGGAAGACGATGCGAGTGCCATCCACTTCGTCCGTGGCCTTGGGATTCTTCATCTCCGTCTGGACGATGCCTTGGGAGAAGGTGATGGCGCGGGTCATCTTTTCGCGCACGGCCTTGATTTCAAAGTGGGAGGAAAGAGCGTTCACCGCCTTGATGCCCACGCCGTTGAGGCCCACGCTGCGTTTGAACACTTCGCTGTCGTACTTGGCCCCGGTATTGATCTGCGCTGCGCACTCCTTCAGCTTGCCCAGCGGCACGCCGCGACCGTAGTCGCGCACGCAGACGGTCTGGTCCTCCTTGATCTCGATGTCAATGGTGGTCCCGTAGCCCATCACATGCTCGTCGATCGAGTTGTCGATCACTTCCTTAATCAGCACGTAAATCCCGTCTTCGGGCAAAGATCCATCGCCCAGCTTACCGATGTACATGCCGGGCCGAAGCCGGATGTGCTGGCGCCAGTCGAGGGACTTGATGCTGTCGTCGGTGTAACCGTGGGCGGGGGGTGTTGCCATTCGTACCAGATACGGGTCAGGGCGGGGCAGTCAAGCGGCTGTCGTTGGCCCCCAAGTGCCGCCTCCGCCATGGTAGGTTTCCGCCCGAAGATCGAAGGATCTGCCGCAAAACGTGCAATGGAAGTCCCCGGCCAACACATCGGCCCATGGTCCCTCCGGTTTTACATCGGCCAGGAAGTTAGACTTCTCATAGCCCTCGTGCTGCCGGTCCTTTAAGACGCCTTCAGCCAGATAGCGGTGAGCTTCCCGGATCGCCTTTCTCACGTCTTCGGGCGTCTGGATGGCCGTCACCTTCTGCAAAGGTGCGCAGTGGTTGCACGCCGGCTGTGTGATTTTGTTTTTTGTCATAAGGTCACTACTTTGCCGGGCCCCAGCTCCCACCGGAACCATGATACGTTTCCGCGCCCAGGTAATAGCGCCTGTCGCAAAACGCGCAGCGAAAAGTGAAGCCCATAAGGTCGTCCCAAGGGCCCTCCGCCTTGATTTCAACGATGAGCGGAAAGGGGCTGCGGTTCTGTACCACAAAAGGAACTTCAACCAGAATGCCGTTCGCGACATACGTCTGGGCTTGCCGGATCGCTTCGGTGAGATCTTCCGGGCCAAGGATGGGAAATTCCTTCTGAAGCAGGCTGCAATGCTCGCACGAGACGGTGAGCTTTTTCGGTTTGTTCATCGAATTGGGGCTTTCCGGGGCACGGATCGGAGCCGCAAACAATAGATGCCTGCCTGTTCCTGATGTCCATCGTAACATCGGACCACGGGATGGGAGGCATTCGCTACATCCGTGGCTCCGCATCGCGGCGAACCAGCCTCAACCCACACTCTTCATGGATCTCAAACTCAGCACCCAGCTCGCTCTCGTCACCGCCTCCAGTGGTGGCATTGGCAAAGAAATTGCCACCTCCCTTGCTCGAGATGGGGCCACGGTGATCATCAATGGTCGCACCCTGGCGGCCGTTGAGGCGGCGATGGCGGATATCCGCCTTGCGGTGCCTGAGGCGAAGTTGCAAGCACTCGCAGCAGACAACGGCACGGCGGAAGGCACTGCCGCCACTATCACGAAGTTTCCCAAGGTGGACATTCTCATCAACAACCTGGGCATCTATGAAGCGGTGGGGTTCTTTGAGGAGACGGACGAAGCCTGGCTGCGGCTGTTCGAAGTGAACATCATGAGCGGCGTGCGTCTGGCCCGCCATTATCTCAAGGACATGCTGGAGCAGGGAACGGGGCGAATCATTTTCATGTCCAGCGAATCGGCCATCAGCCCATCGCCAGAAATGGCCCACTACGCGGCAACGAAGGCGATGCAGCTCTCCATCTCCCGCAGCTTGGCGGAACTCACCAAAGGCACCGGCGTGACGGTGAACAGTATCCTGCCGGGTTCGACAAAGACCGAAGGCGTGGAGAAGTTTGTGAAGGACATCTTTCCTGAGGAAAACCAAGAGAATGCGGAACGCCGCTTCATGCAGGAAAACCGGCCCACCTCATTGATCGAGCGCCTCATCGAGCCGCGCGAAATCGGTGACTTCGTCGCCTTCGTGAGCAGTCCACTCGCCTCGGCGATCAACGGTGCGGCGCTGAGAGTGGATGGGGGATTGGTGCGGAGTGTGTTTTAGAACACTTCCCACATGTGTCAGCGCAACTCCTTCGCCACTGTATCCAGCCACTTGTTAGCATCGGGTGCGACAAACGCCGTCATGCGCTTCAGCAGGCCCTCCATGTCATCATCTATCACCAGCATGGCCCGGTGATCGGCCCTGAGAAAACAGTCGGCTACCATGTGATCCAGGAGGGCGAGCATGTGATCGAAGAAACCGGCCACATTGAGTATGCCTATGGGCTTGTCATGCAGGCCCAGTTGCAGCCAAGTATAGATTTCGAACAGCTCCTCCAGCGTGCCGATGCCGCCGGGCAGG
>JAQGPI010000110.1 GCA_028293175.1 Verrucomicrobiaceae bacterium
CACCGGTGTCTTATAGCTTTCGCCACCGTTCGCAGTCACGCATTCATAGCCAAAGTCGTCGATCAACACGAGCACCACATTGGGCTTGCGCGCAGCCGCAAGGGTCAGCGTTGTGGTGAGAAGCAGCAGCAGAAGGCATTTCATGACGGCTGAAACGTGGCTGCCACAAAGTCCTTTCGAAGCAACCTACTTTACAGGGGCCTAGCAGTTGCGGTGAAGGCAGCAACCGGCACAGTGGAGTACCTTCATCACCACTCATGACTCGCGCCGAACTCCTCACTCTTGAGAAGCGCCATCTCTGGCACCCCTTCACTCCCATGCGCGAGTGGTGCGATGCGTTGCATGAGCCGCTGATGCTGGTGAAAGGGCGCGGATGTTCGCTGTGGGACAGCGAAGGCCGCGAGTACCTGGATGGCAACTCATCCATTTGGACCAATGCCCACGGCCATGCGCATCCGGCTATCAATGCGGCCATCGCTGATCAACTTCAGCGCGTGGCGCATACTTCCTTCCTGGGCTTCACGCATCCGCCCGCCATCGAGCTGGCGAAGGCGCTGGTGGACCTGTTTCCCAGCGGCAGGCTCAGCCGTGTTTTCTATTCGGACAACGGCTCCACTGCGATTGAATCCGCCGTGCGCATGGCCTTGCAATACTGGCAGCGGAACGGCAGGCCGGAGCGCGATACGCTGTTTAGTTTTGACGGTGGCTATCATGGCGACACCCTGGGTGCTGCCAGTCTGGGAGGGCTGCCGGTGTACAAAGGCAGCGGCAATGACTTCGGCTACAAGGTCATCTGCGTGCCTTCCATGGAAGCTTTGCACGCCTTGCCTGAAGTCGCTATTGCGAGGCTCGCCGGTGTGATCATTGAGCCTCTGGTGCAAGGTGCGGCGGGCATCCGTACTTGGCCCGCAGGCATGCTCAAACAGCTCGAAACCTGGTGCGGTGAACGCGATGTGTTCCTGATCCTGGACGAGGTGATGACGGGCTTTGGCCGCACTGGCAGGATGTTCGCCTGCGAGCATGAAGACGTTATTCCCGACTTCCTCTGCCTCGCCAAAGGCCTCTCCGGCGGCTACTTGCCACTCGCGGTGACGCTTACCACCGAACGTGTGTTCGAAGGCTTCCTTGGCGAAGGCCAGACCTTCTACTATGGGCACAGTTTCACTGGCAACCAGCTTGGCTGCGCCGCTGCGCTGGCAAGTTTGAAGATCTTCAAGGACGAGGCCGTGATCGAACACCTCGCGGAGAAGGTTAAAACACTAACGCAATTGTTAGGCATCCTGCGCGATCACCCGCATGTGAAAGACATCCGCCAGTGCGGACTGGTCGCGGGCATTGAGCTTTGCCGCAGTCGTGAACCACTCGTTGACTATGATCCTGCCGAACGCATGGGCGCCAAGGTATGCCTTGCCGCCCGCGCTCACGGCCTGCTCACACGTCCTGTGGTGGACACTCTGGTGCTGATGCCGCCGCTGTGCGTGACGGATGCGCAAATGGAGCGCATGGTGGAGGCCCTGCGGCTGGCGATCGCGGATGTTATCGGCTAGGCCTTACTTCGCCAGCGCGGCCTCCAGCGACTGCGTCACCTTTTCGCTCAGCTTGGTATAACCAGCGGCGGTGAAGTGAACATCGTTGGGATTCTGGTGCTCGGCTAAAGTCGGCAGAATGTAGTTGTACAGATCATTGACAATGAGGCCGTTGTCGGAGGCCACTTTGGCAGCCACTTCGTTCAGCTTTTCGATCTTGCCTGGCGGGTAAGTCTCGGAGTTGGGCGGCGTGGGCGTAGTGGTGGCCCAGATGATCTTTGCATTGGTGGCTTTGAGCCTAGTGACGAGCTCGCGCAGATTCTTTTCATACTCCTCCGGCGGCGTGTTGCGGTCGTGAATGCCGAAGTTGAAATGGATGATGTCCCAGTGTCCGCCATCGAGCCAGATGTCGAGCTTCTTGAGGCCGTTCTTTGTGGGGCCGCAGTTCTCCGGTGCGCGATGGACATTGGCCTTGCCTGCCAATGAAGCGCGCACCGCCTGGGTGTAGGCGCGGGAGACGGAATCGCCGATGAGCAGCACGCGCGGCAGCTTCGGATCATCCTTCACGAAGTCCCAGGCATTCGATTTGCCTGCGAGTTTTTCCTTCTTGTGAATCGGCAGGTAGAAGCTGCCCAGGTTCTGCTCTAGCACGGTTTCCCAGGCGAGTTCATCCGGGGACATCTTGGCCTTGCGCGCCGCATCGGCATCTAAGTCCCAGGCTGCTTCTGTCTTCTTCTGCGCCAGTTCCTTGCCCGTGCTGGGTTCGGTGGCGGGCTTGGCTTGCTGGGCGAAGGCGGTGCCTGCGATGAGCAGGCTGAGAAGGACGGAACGAGCGGGCATGATGGAAAGGAAACGCCGGATGGGAGGATGTTGCTTCGGCAAAGTGATCTCAGCTTCCGGCCCGCTGAATTCTCGCCGGCACATCTGTGACCGGAATGCCCGCTTCCTTCAGCGCATCCCACACTTGAACCAGGGTGCCAAGGGCGGTGGCGGTATCGGCTTCCAGTTCCAGCTTGGAATTGGGCTGGTTGGTGCGCAGGTCTTTGAGGGCCTGGGCAAGGTTTTCAATTTTGACGGGGGTGGCGTCGATGAAGATCTCATTGGTCTTGGTGATGCCAAGGGTCACGCGCACATCGGGGGCGCTGGTCGTGGCACCCAGGCTCTTCGAGGAGGGGAGGGCGATCTCCATCCGCGTCTGGTTCTTCTTAAAGGTGGTGGTGGCCACCACGAAGATGAGCAGCACCACCATGATGTCGATCAACGACACAATGGGAATGGTAGGCACGGGGCGGCGGCGGGGCCTGAGGTTGAGGCTCATCGGATCAGTGGCCGTTGTTGACGATGGAGCGCTGCACTTCGAAGTTCTGGTAGAAGAGCTGGATGGAATCCTGCAAAATGGTCTCTAGCTTCATCGAAATGCCGTCGAGCTTGCGCACAAACAGCGTATGGGCGACGACCGAAGGCACGGCCACCAGCAGGCCAGCAATGGTGCAGCGCAGGGCCACGCCGATCTCGCGGGCAATGGCGGCGGTGTCCGGTCCACCCGCTGAGCCTTCGCCGAAGGCGGAGAACATACCCACCAATCCGGCAGTGGTGCCAAGCAGACCGAGCAGCGGCGCGATGGTGACCATCACCTCCAGGAAGGGCAAGTCGCGTTCCAGTTTGTGCAGCTCCTCGCGCGCTTTGGCCGCACAGATCTCCGCGCATTCGGCCTTCGAGGGATACATGCCGGAGACGGCAATCATGCCCAGCCGGGAGAGCACGGAGCCGTCGTTGTCCAGGTACTGATGCAGCGGCGTGATGTCGCCCTTGGCTGCGTAGTGGGGGAGCTGGCGCAACTGAGCGATGACACCCTCCGGCATGAGCAGGTGCTCGCGCATGCGCATCCAGGTGATGATGCCGATGCTGAGGGCGGAGACCGAGCACAGGATGATCAGTAGCATGATCAGGCCGCCGGCCCGGAGGGATTCGATCAGAAACTGAAGCCCGCCAGGACTTGCGGCCAGCATGACGGAAAGGAGGGGAAGGCTAGTCATTAATGATGATGCTGTATTCGAACGGAATGCGGTCATCTTCCAGCAAGGGAAGAAGGTCTTTCGGAATGGGGGGCAGTTCGGCGGCCAGGATCGCCTCCAAGGTAAAGTCTTGCACAAGAGAGTCGCTGGTTTTCTCAATGAATTCCGGCTGTTCCACATGGCCGGAGCGGTTCACGTAAAAATGCAGCCGGAGGAAGCCGGAAGTCACCGCGCCTGCATGCTTGAGCCGGTATTCGTTCCACTTCTTTTCCACCGCACTCTGGACGGCGCTGCGGAAGCGGCCAAGCGGGGCGTCCTCGGCATTCACGGAATCTCCACCTTTGGCTGTGCTGGAAAGGGTGCCCTTCACGCCGGACTTGCGCATGAGAGCGGAAAAGTCCCCCGGCTCATCCTTGGGCGCTACAGGAGCGGGCGGTATGGCGGCGGCGGATACTGCGGCTTCGGCTTTCTTTACCTGGAGCGGCAGCTTGGTCACATCCATGCGGTCGGAATTCTTGTCCATCTCCTCGATCATCTTGGAGACGTTGGAGGCATCCTTCTTGGCCACTTCTGCAGGTTTCGGCGTGGGCTTGAGCTGGGGCACGGTCGTTGGTTCCTGCGGTTGCAAGGGCGTCACCGCCGGGTGCAGCAGGTCACCCGCCTTCTTGCCATCGCGGAATTCCCGATTGGTCAGTTCTGGGGCGGATCTCGTATCGCCACGGCTGGAAGGCATCGCCACATTGCCATCCGGAAATGGCGCCGCATTGGAGGAGGCCTTGGTATTGCGATCACTGATGAAGTCGCCCTTCGTCGGTTTCTCGGTCGATGTTTTCTCGTTGCTGGTGCGGATGAACTGCTTCGACAGGTCCAGCTTAGGGCGGAGTTTGGCCGAGGGCACGAGCTGCTCGGGAAAGATCATGGTCACCTTTGGTTCCTCTTTCGCAGCGAGCTGCTGCTTGAGCATTAGGCGGGCGGAGGTGCTGAGGCCCATGAACCAAGCCATGATCAAAAGCAAAATCACATGCACCGTCACAGAAGTGGTGACGGCAAAGCGCACGTTCTTGCTCTCGGTCGTGGTCAAAGCCGGGTATTCTCGCAGGTATGGCAGCCACGGGCAAGCAAGAGTCACAGGTTCCCTGGTTGGTCTCACAGGATTTCCGGGAGGGCAAATTTTTTGACGCAAAAGGCCGGTCTGGAACACCCAGACCGGCCTTAAATTTAATGCTAAACCTGTGACAACGATATGCCGCCAAGGCTGCGCTGTTTAATGATGCTTGTGATGATCGTCGTCATCATTCTTCTTGCTGGTGTGCGAGTTGGAGCGGCTGGTATTATTGCTGGTGCTCGCGGGCTGCAGCCTCGAAGCGCCGTAACCGCGTGACTTGTACCAGCTCTCAGTGTGCTGGCCCTGCGGAGCGCCACGGTTGTTGTCAGCACTTTTGTGGGTGTAGAGCTGATGGCTGCTGCTGGTGCTGTGACTGGGGGACGAGTGGCTCCCATATTGGTTGCTGCTGGAGCCGTGGCTGGAGCTGTGGCTGCGCAGGTCCCGGCCGCCACGGCTGTAGTAACCGTGGGAATCGCGGTGGCCGTTGTGGTCGTAACGCCCGTAGTAGCGCGAGTAGCCGGGACGGGAGTACGAGGAATAGTGGCCGTAAGTGTCGTAATAGGCTACATCATTGTCCACGATGTAGGTGGGGCCGTAGCCGCCGCCGTCAGAGTAACCGGAGTCATAATAGCCGCCGCCCCCGTAGGCTGGGCCTACCGGACCGACACAGGCATTCATACCCACCAGCAGGAAGGTGATCGACAAAAGACGTATCAAGATGATTTTCATAGCGTGGGTAATGTGGACTAAACTTGGAGTAGCCTT
>JAQGPI010000123.1 GCA_028293175.1 Verrucomicrobiaceae bacterium
AGGTGTCAAAGATCTCCGCCTTGCCCAGCGCACGCGGGTCCTTCTCCTCCTTCAGCATCGCCATCATCTGGTCGCGCAGCTCCGTCATCTTGGACGCATAGAAGAAGTCATTGGCCAGATTGTGCACGCCCTCGGGATCAGCCGAGAGCTTGTAAAGCTCATCCGCCGGGCGCTTGCCGAAGCTCAGTTCATAGAAGTGATTGCCCGGTCCCAGCAGCTTCAGCACCTCCTTCGTCGGGCTCGGATCGCAGTTGCCAAAATCCGTCTCCGGATCGCAAGCAGGCCAGCGTTCGGGATTGAAATTGTGGACGTAGAGGAAGTCCTTGGTGCGGATCGCGCGCACCGGATAGCCCGCATCATTCGGCCTGCCGATGTCGTGCCGTTCCTTGCCCAGCAGCATCACCTCGCGGTTCTCCACCCAGCCCGATTTGTCCGAGCGCAACAGGCTGAGCAAACTCGTGCCCGTCATCTGCGCATGCGGTTTCAAGCCCGCCGCTTCCAGGAAGGTCGGGGCCAGATCGCGCATGTTAATGAAGTCCTCCACCACCCGGCCCGGCTTGATCGCCGCACCCCAGCGCACCACCATCGGAATGTGGAAACCGTCCTCGTGGATCTGCCCCTTCACATACGGGAATGGCATGCCGTGATCGGAGGTCACCACGATGATTGTGTTGTCCAGTTCCCCCGCCGCCTTCAAGGCCTCCAGCGCCCTTCCAATGTGCGCATCCGCCGACTCCACCTCGATGGCGTAATCCGCCAGATCACTGCGCACCGCCGTCACATCCGGCAGGTAGGAGGGCACCGTCACCTCCTCCAATTTCTTGCCCAGGCGCGTGCCCGAGTGCAGTTCATAAGGCCGGTGCGGCTCGGTGAATCCCATCCAGAAACAGAACGGCGCATCCTTCTGCCGCTGCCCCAGGAAGGTCTCGAAGTTCTTCGCGTAATCGTTCTTGCTGATGTACTCCGCCACCGGCTGCGTCTTCGCCTGATCGAACGAAGGCCCGGCGGGATTGCGCGTGCGCTTCGCCAGCGTCTTGAAGTCCCCCGGCCCCCAGCCCTTGCCCGTGAGCCCCACCGTGTAGCCCGCCTTCTCCAGCAGGTCCGGGTAGGTTTCATAGCCCGCCGGGAAATACCCGTTGTGACTCACCGCCTGCTCCAGTTGCCATGTATTCAGACCACACAAAGCGGTGGCGCGACACGGGCTGCACTTCGGATTCGAAGTGAAGGCGCTGGTGAATTTCACCCCCTCCTTTGCCACCCGGTCGAAGTTCGGCGTCTTCACCCACTGGCAACCATAGGCCCCCACATGCTGCCAGCCCAGGTCATCGAAGATGATGAACAGGATGTTAGGCCGCTTCGCTTCCGCTGCCTTGACGGCACAAGGCAATAACAGAGCACAAAGCAGCAGCAGGCGGGAGAAGGACTTCATCCGCCGTAAACATGATCCGCGTGCCGAACCTTTCAAACCAAACGCCGTGATTGGCAGGAAGCCAGCTTTGCCAAGCCATCACGCTCTTGCGGCGGGCGCGTTCGCCTGACACCCTACGATGTGTTCGCTAGCCCGTGTGTAACTTCGGCATATTATTATTTGGTAATCAATCAACGCTTGCTCATTCAATCTTCTACCGTAAGAACATTTCATGTTCACCTCCTCCCGTAGTGATGTAAAATGCCAGATTCCCTCCGCACGGATCCTCCTGCTTCTCCTGGCCGGCTGCTTCCTTGACAGTTGCGCCACGGACCACCGCTCTTATGAGAATGAAAGAGCCGCTGCAGCTAAGAAGCCAGGCACCGCTCCCGAGCCTGGCGCGGCCCCCATGACTGTCATTGAATTTGATGAAAGGGGCGATTTCTGGAAGGCATCGCAAGCCGAGGAAGCCGAAAAAATGATCAAGGCCATGCGGCGCCCCATCCTGATCACCTATGTCCATGGATGGAGGCATGATGCGCGGCCGGGAGATAATGATCTGAAGAACTTCCAGCACTTCCTGGCAGAACTCAACAAGGGGCTGCCCAACCGCGTATGCGGTGTGTACATCGGATGGCGCGGTGCCTCCGTGAACGAAGCCGGCTTGGCAGGTTTATTCTCGGAGCCAGCCGCCATCTTCTCGTTCTGGGGGCGCAAGAAGATTACCGACCAGATGGCGGGCGTGTCCATGTCCAGCACATTGTGGAACCTCGGGGAGACAGCCAGGACCAAGGGCAATGGCCCGGGCCACTGTATTTTAATCGGCCATTCCTTTGGCGGGCGCATTGTGGAACACACCCTGGGACATGCGGCGATAGCCCAGATGCACAACAACAAACCCATGCCGTATGATCTGACCTTCCTGATCAATCCCGCCGCAGAATCCCTCTATGCACGCCAGCTCAAGCAGGCGCTTTCGAAGTGGACCGCCGAGCAGCCCGCCATCGTGACCATCACTGCCCGCAACGACGGCCCCAATGCCACCGCCTGGCCGGTGGCCTTGCACCTGCCTGACGGCGTCCGCAGCCGGAACTACGAACTCAACGGGAAAGTCTCCAAAACAGAATCCCAGCGATCCTACATGACAAAAACCGTGGGCAATGACGAACGGCAATGGACGCACGAAGTGGACATGGAGCAGGAAAAAGCAGAAACCGCCAGCATGAAGGTGACCACTCAAAACGCCGGAGCAGAAACCTCCGGCAACTGCTTTAACGTACGGCTGGAAGGCGAAAAGGCTGGCACAGTCGCCAAGTGCAAGGTGGTTCCGCTACCCCCAGCCCCAGCCGGTGAATCGCCCAGGAGCAAGGCTTACTGGGTAGTGCCCGTTGAGAAGAGCATTCTCAGCGGCCATGGCAATGGCAGCGCAGTAAACGGCATTTTTAGTGACTCGATGACCGATCTGATGATCGGGATCATCATGCAGGTGAAGGCGATTCAGCGGACTGCGCCGAACGTACCGCTTTCGAGCCCCGGGAAGACGCAAAACTCGGATGCTCCCGCCGGCGCTATCTCAACACCCGGCCTTGCCATTCCGATCCTGTCAAATTTCAAAGCCAATTAGCCAAGCAGGTGCCCAGCGGCGGGAAGGCCCGCCGCTAGACAAAATTCTGCAACGCGATCAGCCGCGCATGCGCAGCCCCGCGCTCCAGCACATCCTCGGCCATTCTCCGGCCCTCGCCAATGTCAGGAGCCTTCCCCGTAATCACAAAACCCGCAGCCGCATTCAGCACCGCGATGTCGCGCTTCGGCCCTTTGATCCGACACGCCAGGATGCCTTCCAAGATGTCCGCATTCACCGCTGCATCGCCACCGGCCAAATCTTCCAAAGTAGGGCGGTCATAACCCAGTGCCGCAGGGTCGAGCGTCAGCGTGCTGGTCGCGCCGTCCTTCACCTGCACCACTTCGTTCGTCCCCAGGGTCGAGAGTTCATCCATCCCCTGCCCTGGCCCGGCGCTGCCATGCACCACCCAGGCGCCTTTGCGGCCCAGCTTCAGCAGGATTTCCCCGAAGGCGCTTGTTAGGCTCTTGTCGAACACCCCCACGAGCTGGTAATCAGGCCGCGCTGGATTGAGCAGCGGCCCCAGGATGTTGAAGATGCTGCGCAGCCCTTCCTTTGCCAGCAGCGCCCGCGCGTCCTTCACCGCCGCGAACGAGGGATGATACAGCGGCGCGAAGACAAAGCCCACGCCCGTCTCCTGCACGCAGCGCGCAAGGTTCGCCGGGGGCATGTCCAGCTTCACGCCCAGCGCCTCCAGCACATCCGCGCCGCCGGATTTGGAGGTGATGCCGCGATTGCCGTGCTTCACCATGCTCACCCCGCCGCCGGCGAGAATGAACACCGCCGTGGTGGAGATGTTGAAGAGATTGAGCTTGTCGCCGCCGGTGCCCACCACATCCAGCATCGGGCCTTGCAGCTTCGTCGGATCAATGCCCGGCTCCACCGCCAGCTTGAGGAACTCGGTCACGAACCCCGCGATCTCATCCGGCGTCTCGCCCTTCGTTGACAGCGCCCGCAGAAACGTCGCCTTCGTTTCCGCCGTCGGGTCGCGGTCCACCAGGAAGGCCGCCGCTTCGATCACCTGCTTCGGGGTCAGGTGCTTGCCGTTGGAAAGATGGGTGACGAGTTCGCGCATGGGGTTCGCCAGCATAGAAGCGGGGTCCGAGGGAGCGAAAGCAGATTTCGGAAATCTTTTCGCCAAGGCGAGTGTCCTCGCCCCGAGTAGCCTAGTTGCGCCGCAACTAGGTATGGCACATCAATCACACCTGTTGCGACCTACACCAAGCACACCCGTTGCGGCCACAAAAAGCGCCACCAGTTGCGGCGCAACTGGGCTACTTGTCTGACCGCAGTGCGGTGTTTGCAGATTTCGGAAATCTTTTCGCCATTGAAGGCGGTCCGGCTCCCTGCCTTCACCTGTCGCTCATTTCACCGGACGAAACTTGACGGTCTTGTCCTCCATCGCCTCCGCATCGGGCTTGCCCACCAGCCAGTGATCCAAAAAGAGCCGCATGCGGCGCAGCACCTCGGGATTGATGCAAACGTGGCCGCCGTCTTTTCCCGTAATGAGAACGTTCGGTACTCCAGCCTTTTTGAGTGCTTCGCGGAATTCCGTCGCCTGCTCAAAGGGCACCACGGTGTCCTTCGTTCCATGCACCGTCATCACGGGAGCATCGTCGGGCGTGATATAAGTGACCGGCGAAGCCGCGCGGGCCAGCTCCTTTGCCTGGGGGATCGGGCTGCCAAGAAGCTTGCTGCCAATGGAGCCCGGCGCATTCCACGGGATGAGGCTCGGATGATCCCCGATAGTCAGGAAATTCTCCGGCCCGCAACTGTTGACGACACATTGCACCGCGCTGCTGACACCGGCGTGCGCGCCAAGCGTTCCTTCCAACTCCGGCACGCTACTGCTGGTGCCGAGCAAACTGGCGAGATGCCCGCCCGCAGAGCCGCCGACCACGCCGATTCTTTTGGGATCAATGTTCAATTCCACGGCATGCGCCCGCAGCCAGCGTATGGCGGCCTTGCAATCGTAAATCTGCTCCGGCCACCGCGCCTCATTGGTGAGCCGATAGTTCAGGGATGCGCCGGCAAAGACGCCATCCTGGATGAGCATTTGCAGCACCCCGATGAACGAATCCCCCTTGTCGCCGCTGCTCCAGCCACCGCCGTGAATAGAGACGATCAGCGGGCGCGGCTTGTCCGTCTTCGCTTTTGGTAGAAACAAATCGAGCGTCTGCTTCGCATTGCTGGTGCTGGCGTAAGGCACATCGCGCCGGACTTCGATATTTTTAGGCAATGCGGGCACCTGGCCTTTGCAGGAGGAAGTGAGGAGACACAGAGCAAAGACGGGGACAGAGAAGACTCGAAGCATACGCTTTAAAGGAATGGAACGAACATGGGGGCGTCGGGCGGCAGGTTGCAAGTCACCGGCTTGCGGAAGCGAAATCCGTGCCTGTAAAGCTCCAAGCGGAGCGACGTAACCACTTGGCAACCCGAGGTACGTCGGAGCGAATTACGGCCTCCACTGAATGGTCCTGCGGTTAAGAAGGCAGTTGCACTAGCGGCCAGGCTTGACCAGCGTTCCTCAAGCCGCTGCGGCGCGCTCCGCTGCGCGCTTCTTCACCAGCGGTGGGCGCTCGCCGCGTACCACGGCTTCGGTGATGGTGACGCTACGGATGTCGGTGCGGCTGGGGATTTCGAACATTACATCGAGCATGATGCGCTCGAAAATGCTGCGCAGGCCGCGTGCGCCGGTGCCGCGCTTGATGGCTTCTTTGGCCAGGGCGCTGAGAGCTTCCTTGTTGATGATGAGCTCCACGCCATCCATGGAAAACAGCTTGGCGTACTGCTTGATGAGGGCGTTCTTCGGCTCGGTGAGCACGCGGATGAGCTCGGGCTCGGTGAGGGCTTCGAGCTGGCACTCGATGGCGAGACGACCGACGAATTCGGGGATCAAACCAAAGGCGAGCAGGTCTTCCGGTTCCAGCTCCTCGCGCTTCTTGGCCTTCTCGGGCTCGGCGGCGGCGAGGTGCAGCTCCTGGGTGGAGCCGAAGCCCATGACCTTGCGGTTGCGACGGCGGGCCATGATCTGCTCGATGCCGACAAAGGCTCCGCCGCAGATGAACAGGATGTTCTCGGTATTTACCTGGATGTACTCCTGCTGGGGGTGCTTGCGCCCGCCCTGCGGTGGCACGTTGCAGATGGTGCCTTCGAGGATCTTTAAGAGGGCCTGCTGCACGCCTTCGCCGGAGACATCGCGGGTGATGCTGACGTTCTCAGTCTTGCGGCCAATCTTGTCGATCTCATCAATGTACACGATGCCGATCTCAGCGCGGCTGACGTCGAAATCGGCGGACTGCAACAAGCGCAGGATGATGTTCTCCACGTCCTCGCCCACGTAACCGGCTTCGGTCAAAGTGGTGGCATCGGCGATGCTAAAGGGCACATTCAAGATGCGGGCCAACGTCTTCGCCAGGAGGGTCTTACCGCAACCGGTGGGGCCGAGCAGCAGCACGTTGCTCTTCTCCAGCTCCACATCATCAGCGGAGGGGAATTGGGTGGTTACGCGCTTGGGCTGATTGGCACGGGCGGCCTGGGCCTGGGAATGCAGGATGCGCTTGTAGTGATTGTGGACGGCGACGCTCAGGATCTTCTTCGCCTGCGACTGGCCGATCACATGGGTGTCGAGCTGGGCCATGATATCCGCCGGGCGGGGCACGACCAATGGCGGATAGTGCTCGGCCTCCTGCTGGGATTCCTTGTCGAGAATGCCTTTGCAGACCCCGATGCAGTTGTCACAAATGTACACGCCGGGACCGGCGATGAGTTTTTTGACATCGGCGTGACTCTTGCCGCAGAAGGAGCAGATGGTGAGATTCGAGGAGCGCGCCATTGAAATTTAGGGGTGCCGTAATGTCGCACGAATGCAGTGGTTGTAGCAAGCCACTTTGATCGCGGTTAACACAATTGATTACGATCGGCGGACGCAGGTATTGGAATTGTTTTTTGGGTGTTGTTCAGGTGCTCGCCGAGTAGCCCAGTCACGCCGTGACTGGTGGCGCTTGTTCAAGCCGTAGGTCAGCGACATTGGGCCACGACCAGCGATCAGCAAAGTAGCCCAGTTGCGCCGCAACTGGTGGCGCTTGTTCAAGCCATAAGTCATCGGTATTGGGGCCACGACCTGCGCTACCAGTTGCGGCGCAACTGGGCTACTCGGGTGCCGCCGCCGGGACGGCAGCGCTCCCAGGAATGACTAGTACAAGTAATTGTAGAAGATCAATTGTCCAGTTCCCCCATCAACAATTAGGTAAATGAGTTGCAATCACTTGATTATGTGGCCACCGTGCGCCAGTTTCGCCTCCCCTTTATCCCCGCGACCACATTTACCATGAGCAAAGCATCCGTTGAAGACATCAAGTTGGAATCCCAAGGCCTCCGGGGCAAGCTCGGCGAGGAGATCTCCGATGCTGGCCTGAGCCATCTGCCTGACGAGTCCAACGTGCTGATGAAATTTCACGGTTCTTACCAGCAGGATGACCGCGACTTGCGTGCCAAGCTGAACAAAGAAGGCAAGGACAAGGCCTGGAGCTTCATGATCCGCTCGAAGATGCCTGGGGGTCGCGCATCCGCCGAGCAATGGCTCCTGCATGACGACCTGTGCAACAAGGCCAGCGGCAGCATCCGCCTGACCAACCGCCAGGGCATTCAGCTCCACGGCGTGCTCAAGGGCGGCGTGAAGGAAGTGATCAGCAGCGTGTGCCACAGCGGTCTCTCCACCATGGGTGCCTGCGGCGATGTGGTGCGCAATACCATGGGCCCTGCGGCTCCGATCAAGGATGCCGTGCACGCCGATGTGCAGGTGCTGACCGAAGAACTGAGCAACCGCTTCCTGTGGCGCTCCACCGCCTATGCGGACATCTGGCTGGACGGCGAAAAGATTGAACCGAACTGGGAAAAAGGCCCCGAGGTGAACCCGGATGTGCGCGCCGTGACCGCCGCACCCGAAGGCGATGATCCCATCTATGGCAAGGTGTACCTGCCGCGTAAATTCAAGATCGGCGTGGCGGTGGAGCCGAGCAACGACGTGGACCTGTACAGCCAGGATGTGGGCATTGTGCCGCATGTGGTGGACGGCAAGGTGGAAGGCTGCACCATCACGGTCGGCGGCGGCTTTGGCATGAGCCACGGCCAGCTCAATACCCGGCCCTTCCTGGGCCAGCCGCTGCTGTACATCAAGCGCGCGAATGTTGTCGATGCCATCGAGGCCATCGTGACCACCCAGCGTGACAACGGCAACCGCACGGAACGCAAGAACGCCCGCCTGAAGTACACGGTGCAGACGATGGGCATTGATGCCTTCCGGGCCGAGGTGCAGCGTCGCCTGCCAGGGATCGAAACCTTCCCGGCCAAGGAGCTCAAGCTTGAAACCGTGGAAGACCATCTCGGCTGGCACGAGCAGGGCGATGGCAAGCTTTACGTGGCCGTGTATGTGAACATGGGCCGCGTGGACAACAAGGAAGGTGGCCCGCAATACCGCGCTGCTTTCCGCGAGATCGCCGAGACACTGAAGTGCCCCTTTATCATCACGCCGAACACCAATGTGATCCTGGCTGACATCGAGCCTGCGGACAAGGACAAGGTCGATGCCATCCTGGCCAAACACGGTGTAGTACACACCGATGGCTTCACCCGCGCCCGCAAGGTCGCCCACGCCTGCGTGGCCCTGCCTACCTGCGGCCTGAGCCTGAGCGAATCCGAGCGCGTCCTGCCGGGCATTCTCGACAAGATCGATCCCATCCTGCGCGAACTGGGCCTCGCTGATGAGCCCATCCTTTTCCGCATGACCGGCTGCCCGAACGGCTGCGGTCGCCCGTACAACGCTGACTTTGGTTTCGTTGGCCGTGCGCCTAACAAGTACGCGATGTTTGTCGGCGGCAGCATCCGCGGCGACCGTCTTGCAGGTCTGGAGTTCAAGTCCGTGCTCGGGGAAGACCTGCCCGGCAAGGTGCGCGAGTTCCTGGAAGCCTTCAAGGCGGAGCGCAAGGACGGCGAAATCTTCGCCGATTGGTTCGCCCGCACCCGCACCACCGGTGAAGCACCCACGCCCGAGCAGTTCCACATCGAACTGGCCGAGCGCACCGCCAAGCTGGCGGCCCAGAAGGTCGTGGCGGCGGAGTAGTCCGTTGGTCTCTTAGCCTCGAGAATTACCATTGCCGTCTCATGGGGGAAGGATAAACTGTCCCCATGACGGCAACCCTGGACATTCCAGATGATCTCTACCGAAAGATAGAGGCAAAGGCTGCGCAAACCGGTGCCGGGCTCCACGAGGTGGCTGTGAATCTTTTGGAAGGCTGGGTCAATACTTCAGCGTCCGAAGTCGATCAGCCGGGGGCTTCGGTTCAGTGGTTGAATGAGTGGATGAGACTTGGCACAGAGACGTGCAAAGGCTTGGCAGACTCGCCCACTGCCCGCGATATTTTGAATGAAGGGCGTCAGCGCGTGCCGTAATTCATGCTGACAATTGATGCCAACGTGTGGATAGCGGCTTTTGACCCGGCCGATTGCTTTCATGGCGTTAGTGCCACCATGTTGAGGCGAGCGGCCAGTGGCAATTTCTCTCTTTATGCCCCCGACATTGCTCAGTTGGAGGTCGCCTGCGCAGTCAGCCGACGGCGCCGTGATCCGGCCGCAGGTGTTGCGGCGGGCAGCAAGCTGGCAGCCCACCCGGTGCTACGCATGGTTCTTGTGGATACCACTCTTCAGGCAGCGGCTCTCCGCATTGGCACTCAATGTTTTCTTCGGGGAGCCGACGCACTCTATGCCGCAGCAGCTGAGTTGACCGGCAGCGTCCTAATTTCGTGGGATAAGGAACTGGTCAGTCGCTCTGGAGGATTGACGCCCACTGACTGGCTAATAGCGAACCCCTGACGTCTTCACCGGGCAAACAGCTTCTCAAACAATTCCTTCGCCCGCTCTACGCCTTGGGGAGTGAAGGTGACAGACTTTGCCTTGCCCACGGGATCGGAGATGAAACCTTTTTCGTGCAGCCGCTGCAAGGCTTCCCAATCATGGCCTTTCCAAGCTTGGGTGATGCCAAGCTTGGCAAGGTCTTTGTCTTGAAACGAGGTGAGGTGCAGCAGCGCCAGCACGGCTTCATCAATCTTGTCAGTATCGAACGAGGAATTCATCAGCGCAATGATAGGCAGCCGCCACAAAGTGCAACGGCGGCCGTCTGACGGGCAGCATCCCCTACCCCCGCATCGACACCTGCCCCCAGGCGCCCGGCAGTTGCCGGACCCTGTAGAACTCAGACGAACGACGCAGGCCACGGCATATCAAGGTGTAGCACACAACAATGATGAGTGCCCCGATGGCGCCCGTGGCAGACGGGTTCACTATCAGCCATTTCATGCCAAATATTGACCCGCATGCCATCAGTGGAAACATGATCCCGAAGAAGAGGAGGCGTCTGCCGGTGGTGAAATAAAGCCCGACGGTCAGGCAGAGCGAGCCGAGAACCGCCGTCAGCAGCCCGTTGGTCCAGGCTTGAACAGGCGTCACTGAGCCATAGACTGACAGGGCTCCCACAGGTGAGTAGCCGCCCACGGCCACCCCAAGCACCAGCGGCACCCCGAGAAGCAGGAGCGCGAGCCTGGCGGTGGACAGCGGCAGGGTGCGCAGGGAGCGCATGCTCCAAATGTCGCCGCACATGGTGCAGGAGATGCTGCCCATCATGATCAGTTGCAAGGCAATGGGCGAGCCCAGTTCTGTGCTGCTCCCCACCTTGGATTTCAACACGTAGAGATACATGAGGTGAAACATGCCAACCATCAGGGCCAGCATCAGCAAGAGCCGACCATGCATCATGAGCAGCAACGCAGGCATGCCGCCCAGCCCGCGCTGTATTGGCGTTGCCACCGCAGGTTCAGAGCCAATCGCTAGAGCCTGCATCGACGGTAGCATGGGAGGGGGCTGGCGGAAAGCTGTGACGAATGACCACACCACCCATAGCGGCACCGTCGCACACGCGACCCAGTAGGCGGGTTTCATTTGCTCCAACCTCTGCGGCCCGAACATCATCATCATCATCATGCCAGGAACGGCAAGCCCCATCGTCGTGGCTACCACCCCCTGCCAGATACGGTGCAGCAGTACGGATGAATGCGCGCGCGGCACCACCACCTGCGGCAGATAGAGCAGCGCTGAAGCCCCCAGCCCAACCCACCAGCCAATTATGACGGCGAATCCGGGGTCCGTCTTCAACTGAGGTATGGAGTACTGTCCCCGCGTATCTTTCCAGTGTACAAACCCTTCCGCAAATTCGTGTGGCAGAAAAGGCACCCGCCCGCCCAGCCACAGCCCAATGCCAATGCCGACAAGCCCCAGCAACGGCAGCAAGCCGACGCAGACAAACCACCAGGCCAGTGCCTGATGCCTGATCGATACGGGCAGCGGACGCACCACCCTCACCACTCCCTTTTGCCAGTCCGCCATGAAGCACAACATGGCAACAACCGCGAGCGGCAACCCTCGGTCCAAAACGGTGAAAAATATCACGGCGCAGAAGTAGCCGAAGATGACCCAGCGCCAGCGGTAGATGAAGTCGTGAATGAGGAGTTTCATGGCAGTCTAAAGGGTGAGGGCGATGAACAGTTCTTCCAGCGTGAGAGGCTGCTCGCGTACATCGTGCGCCTGATGTTGAGCAAAGGCCGCGACAGGCAATGCAGCGGTATCCAGCACGCCACGCCAGCGCTGGCCCTCCTGTTCCTGCACTGTCAGGCCCGGAGGCGCAATGAAGCCAGTGGCACCGGTGAATTCCACTTGCACGAAGCGCTCCACCAGTTCGCCGGTGTTGCCTTCTACCAAGAGCTTGCCCTTGTTCAGCACGCCCACCCGGTCAGCGAAGCGTTCCAGATCGGAGATCTGATGCGAACTGATGAGCACCGTGCGCGCCTCGTCTTTCACAATCGACAGCAGCTCGGTGAAGATGATCTTTTTTGCATGGGCATCCAGTCCGGTCGTGGGTTCATCGAGCACCAGCACCTGCGGCTTCCAGGCCAATGCCAGTACCAGCGCCAGCTTCATGCGGCCACCAAAGGACAGTGTAGCGATCTTGTCGTGCTCACTCAGCCCCAGCTTCTGCATGAGCTGCGCGGCATACGCGTCATCCCAGCCGGGGCGGAAGCCACGAATGAATCGCACGGCCTTGCCCACGCTTTTCCAGATGAGGAAGTTCAGATCTGGACCTACATAGGCGGCACGCTGCTTCAGCGCCACCTCATCGCGGATGTGATCCAGGCCGCAGACTTTAATCGTGCCTGCATCGGTGCCCGCCATGCCGAAGATGGAATCAATGAGCGTGGTCTTCCCAGCGCCATTGGGGCCGATGAGACCATAAATCGTACCGTTGGGCACGGTGAGATCGAGCGGGCCGAGAGCGAAGCGCGGGTAGCGCTTCTCCAACCCTTTAATGTCGAGACAGGGAGCGGTGTTCATGATGGTGACTGGTCGAGGGATTCAAGGAAAAGACGGCGCACTTCGGCGGGATTGAGCCCCGCCTCGCGGGCCTCGCGGGCGGCATTAGCAAGCAGTTCACGGGCGTGAACGATCTTCACCTCGCGTGAGCGGTCCTGACCGCCCGCTGCTACAAAAGTTCCCAGACCCTGGCGGCGATAAATGATGCCCTCGCGCTCGAGTTCCTCATAGGCGCGCTTCACGGTGATCACGCTCACCAGCAGTTCCTCCGCGAGCTGGCGGAAGGAAGGCAGCGCTGAATCCGGTGCCAGCTTCCCCTCCCCAATCGCAAGCTTCAGACCGGCGATGATCTGTTCATAGAGCTTGCCCGGTGCCGCTGGCGAGATCGCGGGGAGCAGAAGTTTGATGGAAGTGGGATTCATGGCTGCGCTTCAACTACTGTGTATAGTAAACATATACAGTAGTTGCGAGCAAGTGCATTGTGGAAAAAAGGTTTGAGGTGAGGCAACAACAGCCTCCTCCACGCTGCGTTAACTTCAGGTCCCTTGGTTTAGGACCGTCGCGACTTAGGAGCCAGCAAGCCCACGAGCAGACGCTCCAGCACGATCTTGTCATCAAGCTGGGTGGTCACCAGCTTGACATTGGCGTCCAGGCAGGCCCGGTAGCCGGCGTGGAGTTCATCAAGGGCGAAGCGAGCGGCTTCTTCTAGGGAAAGGAAGAGCGGGTACACGTTCAGACCGGTGCCGTCTTTTTTGCGCGGCAGGTGTGCGGTGGCGCTGGAAGGCAGCGATTCCAGGGAGGCGGAGAAGGAACTGTAGTTGCCTCGATTGAGCTTGTGGCGTGACAGCAGGTCCTTTGCCATGAGCAGATTGCGCACTTTGGGAACGATGGCACCGAGCAGGATGCCGATGGCGCTCTGACCTTGAAACAGCAGCACACCCACCAGTTCCAATGCACGTTGGAGATTGCGTGCGCCAATGGCGTTGCCAACCTCCCACACCACACCGGCACGGCTCATGGAGACAAGACTGCGCACGGTTTGCAGACCAGCGCGGCGACGTTCGCCAAGGTAGATGTCGATCTTTTCCAGCTCGTTTTCCATCTGGCGGGTGTCATCCCCTGCCATCTGCACGAGCAGTTCGAGCGCGCCAGATTCAAAGGTGATGCCCAGCTCGCGGGCTTTCTGCGAGGCCTGCGTAAGCACCACCTGCTCCCAGCCCGCGCGCGACGTATCCGGCTTGTCAAAGCTCTGCACGTTGGCCATCTTGGTCAGGCGCTTGTAAGAGGTGCGCCGCTTGTCGATGCTGGAAGCGCTGAGGATAAAATAGATGTCTGTCGGCAGGTTCTGCTCCAGCACATCCAGGATGTTTTCGAAGCCGGTGACGGCCGCCTGGGCCTTGCCTGTCTGGCTGTCGCCAAGGAAATTGGCATTCTTCAGCCACACTACCTTGCCACCGCCAAAGAACGGCAGCGTCTGCAAGGCCTGGATCACCGTGTTGCAAATATTGCCTGCGTGCTCGGCATTCTCCGCCGTGCCTTCGATCACATCATTGCCGAAATCATCAGAGCCCGGCACGCTGTATTTCTGCACCAGTCTGAGGGCCACTTCCTTCACCTTGCCTTCATCCGAACCGAGCACCGCATGGATGTTCGGAGCCGCGCCTGCGCTGGCGGCGGCTGAAGAAGAAGCGGAGGAAGACTTGCGCGGGGCGGCCATGAATGGAGGGGTAGCTTCTGGTGCGGGTAGACGCCGAACGCAAGTGCTTCCATAGGGACTCGGCGCGGCACTACTTTACCAGTTGCACAGCCACCATCTTCACTCCGTCGCGGGCGTAAAGCACACCGCCGCTAAAGGCGGGGTAGCTGCGATGTCCGGCGCGCAGAATCTGCGCAAGCCCGGGCTGTTCGAAACCCACGAGGCTGGTGTTCACCATCCACAGCTCGCCATCTTCCGTGACCACGAGCAGCTTGTCCTTCACCAGCATGACGGTGCCGCCTTTCTGCCGGGGCGATTCCCACAGAATATCCTTGGTATCGGTATCCATGCAGCGGAGAGCCTGCCCCACTTCCTGGCGGCCGTCGAAGCCGTACACATGCCCCTGGTAATACACAGGGGTGGCATAGTGCGAATCAATCATGTCCTGCTCATTCCAGGTCTTCTTGAGTTTGCCATCCGCACTGATGTCCCAAAGCGATGAACCGATGCCATAGCAGCCCGTGATGAACCACCCGTGGTCTGTCTTGATGGGTACGGCGGCGCTCACAGAAGCCTCTTCCGACGGGCGGAACAGCTCACGACCTAGGATGGTGCCGTCCTTCGGATTGAAAGTGGTCAAATGATTGCGCAGCCAGCAGACGAGCACGTTGTCCGCAGTCATCACAGGCGAGGAGTAGCTGGCACCATCTTCGCCGGTGGACCACTTGATACTGCCGTCCTTCACATTCACTGCCACCACCACCTTGTCCTTGTCGCCGCCGGGTGTGAGATAAACCAAACCACCGACAACCAGAGGGGCGAAGGCGCGGCCAAAGAAGCCCGGTGGAGAGTTGAACTCCTTCACCGTATCAATCTTCCAAAGCAGCTTGCCGGTGGCGAGATCGAGGGCATGGACCATGCCTTCGGCTCCATGCACGATCACCCGCCCGTCAATGACGGTGGGGGTGGCGCGAGGACCGTTGTCGAAGCCAAAGCGATCTTTGTAATTCGTGGGATAAGCGAACCGCCATAACACCGTGGCGTCGTCCTTGTTCAGCGCCTCGACGACGGCTTCATCCCTTTCACGATGAAAGATGATGACCTTGCCGCCGACCACAGCAGGGCCTGCAAAACCGCTGCCCAGCACCTTTTGCCAGAGCACCGGCGGTCCCTTATCAGGGAAGCGCCTGGGCAGAGGCTTCTCATCATCCCCGGCGATACAGTTTCGATTAGGCCCCAGGAACTGCGGCCAGTCGGCGGCGGAAGCCATCAAGGATGACCCCAGGCACAGGACGGCGGTGAGATGACGAATGGAAAACATGCTTTGAGGTACGTTGGCAGATCCCTGGTTCGTCATTCTTGGGTTATGCCCACTGCATCCACTCTTTCAAGACGCCAAGGTCGCGCTTGAAAGCCTCGGTGCTGCGCTTCACGAAGTCAGCATCGGGCACTTTCTTGTTCGCCTTGTCCACCATGTATTCGGTGTGCAGGGAGATGGGGCCTTCGAATTTTAGTTTCAGGATGGTGTTGGCAAATTCACGGCTCACCTGGCCAGTGCCCAGCGGCACGGTCTGGTCCTTCTGGCCTTCCCACTTGAAGTCCTTGAAGTACACCGCGCCCAGGTAATCCTGCACCAGAGCGATCTCCAGCGGCCAGCTCAGGCCGCCTTCTACGGTGGTGTGCAGGCTGTCGAGAGCGAAGCCAAACTGCTTCGGATTGTAGTCCTTCATGATGCTGAAGGCATCCCAGACTGGTGCGCCAAAGTAATCCTTGCCGCTGTGGTTCTGCACCAAGGGCTGGATGCCCAGCTCGGTGCAAAGCTGCACGAGGTCCTTGATCAGCACTCGCCACTCCTCCACTTGCGGCAGGATGGGCTTCTTCAAATCGTATTTGAAGTACCACATGCGGAAGCGTTTCACGCCCAGCGCGGCGGCAGTGCGCAGCACCTTCTCGGTGTTCTGCTCCTTGCTCACCTGATTGATGCCGGAGGTCATGATGGTGAGCTCCAGATTGCGCTTCTTCAGCGCTTCCATGAACTTGGGCAGATCCTCCTCGATCTTCATCGGCTCGACATGGCCGCCAGGGCGTACCGGTGACTCGAGGCCGTCCAAACCACACTCCGCGCCGATGTCGGCGATCTGATCGTAGCTCAAGCCTTGCAGGTGCTTAGTGAAAGCGCAGAGCTTGTTCTTTCGCGGAGCGGCAGCAGCAAAGGCGGGCATTGCTCCGGTGGACAAAGACGCAGCACCGGCCAGAGCGGTGGAGATGAAGTGGCGGCGAGTGGTCATAATAGGAATGAACTGAGTTGAAGCTATTTGAGCTGATGCCCCTTGGTTTCTGGCGCGAACCACACCAGCACCATGCCGATGAGATACACGCAGGAGAGCGCCATGTAGGCTTGTGCTTCGTTGCTGCTGGTGGTGGCATCCTTAGAGCCAAAGAAAATCACCAAATTCGCGAGTTGCAGGGAGCCGATGGCGGCGATAAGACGGCCAAAGTTGAAGCAGAAACCCTGTCCGGTAGCGCGCACGCTGGTGGGGAAAAGTTCTGGGAAGTAGAGCGGGAAGAAGCCATAGAACGAAGCCGTCAAACCACCGAGCAGGAAGGCGCTGATGAAGAACCAGGTAGTGACATGGCCATCCACAAACGGCGTATTGGTCTTGAAGAAGGCATAAGCGCCGCCAAGGCTGAGAATACAAAGCAGGGTGTAAGTGAAGCGGCGGCCCAGCTTGTCGGCCACGAGGGGTGTCACCAGCGAAATCAGGATGGCACCGATGGCGGTGGCGATGACGGTGTATTCGATGAGTGGCACCGTGCTGCCCTTTGGCAAAAGGCCGGAAGCCCACTTCGCGGCTTGTTGGGCGGAACCCCAGGTGCCCAGCAGCGCCACGGCTGCGAGGCCCGCGCCGATAAGCAGATTGCGCATTACGTAGCGATGCTCACCTCCGCCACCCGTCTCTGCAGCGGCGAACCGCCCCATGTACTTGCGCACAGGATGCAGGTAGCCCCACATGGCGATGGCCAAGCCCACGACGGTAACGGCCACAGCGATGACGTCGCCAAACTTCCACACCGGCGACCAGGCCCAGATGATGAACAACGCCGCGACTCCCGCGAGAAGCACGCCCAGCAGATCCCAGGTAGCCCAGTGCGAGGTCTTGCCCGAGGCCTTCTCTTCCTCCCATTTGTGGGATTCCGGCACGGCGATGAGGATGAAGAAATTGATCAGGGCAGGAAGCGCACCGCTGATGGCGAGAATACGCCAGGCGCGGCTGCCGGAGAAGGTTTCAGAAATGCCCATGCTGGTGAGCATGTGTGCCACATCGACCATGTGAGAATTCAACCAGAGGCTAAGCAGGCCGGTTAGCAGGAAGCCCACATTTGAGGCCGCGCCGATCATGCCCGCGATCCAGGCGCGGTTCCGGCCCGCCCACAGTTCATTCACCAGTGCCACGCCTAGTGACCACTCGCCGCCCATGCCTAAAGAGGCCAGGAAACGCAGGCCTGCGAACTGCCATGCCTCATGCACGAAAGCGCAGAGACCGGTGAAAATCGCGAAAGTGAAGATGGCCAGCGCCATGGCCTTCACACGACCCAGCTTGTCCCCCAGCCAGCCAAACAGCACGCCGCCGGTGGCCGCTCCCACCAGGAAGACGGCGATGATGACGGTGAACCACTGCCCCTGGACCAGGACGCTCTCTCCGGGCAACAAGTCGATCAAGGCAGGCTTGCCGATCAATGGGAACAAGCCCATTTCAAATCCATCAAACAACCATCCTAGGAAGGCGGCGACGAGGGCGGCGATGTAACCACGAGAGGCGGGACTGGAGGCAGAGGTCATGGGAGGGCGGTGAGAGGAGAGGCGAGAAAACCAAGCAATCATTGACGGTGCCGAATGGCAACATCCATCAGCAAATTAACAGAAGACATCAAGCCACGTCTTCAAGCCCGAGTTGCTGGATGATCGCCTCTGGCACGCCCGGATAAGGGCCGCCGACGCTGATATTGCCCACATAGCCGAGATGTGGCCAAGTGGCGCTGTGGGTGTAATAGCCGCTGAGAGCGAGCTGGCGGAATTCCTTGAAGAAGACAACGCCGGTTTTCAGTTCTGCCTTGGCTTGGTCGGGCAGGCAGATGTCATCGATTATAGCGGCCTGGTCTGCGGCATCGACCTCGTCGAACCGCTTTTCGAAGCGCTTGAAGCTCTCGGTGTTCAGCCAGCCCAGACCTCCGCGAATCACTTCGCAGTCGTCGTGGTTCTTGTCATACGGGGCGCTGATCCAGTCATTGATGAAATCATGCACGCCCATCTCGCTCGCAGCGGGGCCTTGATCGTCCTTGGGCAAGATCAGGTCGGCAAGGGCTTTGGTCGTGGTCAGTTCCCCGGGCGTCAGGACCTTCTGCCAGGGCGACTCGGCCTTTGGCCCCATGAAGTCCGGATCATGCAGCGGATGGCGCGTTGGCCAAGCCGGCTGCGAAGGCTCTGTTTCAAGAGGAGCGCCCATGGCAGCACCGCCCGCCGTCCCGGCAGCCACGGTGCCGGTGAGCCATTTGAGAGTATCGCGGCGAGAGATGGAGGGGGGGCTCATGGGTGAAGTGATCCGGGCAGTGATACCGGTCACGATGACCACGAAGGCAACCTGCGGCAACCCTTTTCAACCGAGCATCCGCCACACGAAACCCCCGAACTTTGGCCGTCCTGAATCAATTCGCCAGCATTTGGGCGCGATGCAGCATCTGATGCCCTACTTCAACTAGCTCCAGATCGCCCTCCATCTCAACCGTCAGAATATCGGCCAGGACTTCTGCCATCTCCATCCGACCACAAGCCTCCGCGAGGGACCGCGCCGAGCCGTAGGCGGCCAGTTTCAGGCCTTTGATCTTCTGGAATCCGGTGATGATCAAAAGATCGCGCATGCCGTCATCCACGACGGCACTGGCGCTGCATTGCATCTCAAGGATGCACATCTCCATCGCCGCCCACTGAGCAGCCGAGGGCATTGGTTCAAGCTCGTCCACCCAAGTGGAAAGAATGCCATTGTGCTCGGTGCTCTGCTGAAGGAAACGGCGCAAAAGAACGGCCACGGCCGCATTGTGAGTGGAATCCCAGACGCTAGGAAGCACCCGACGAAGATGCGTCTCCGCCTCCCGCAGTTCCTTCAAATGACTGACGAGAACTGATTCGATGGCTTGCGTTAATAGCTTCATGCCCGCTGATTCGTGAGAAACGAACCGGCTGACTGTGCCAATTTTAATAATTGCCGCCAAAAGATGAATTTCGACCGCCGCTGGAAAAGTTTTCCTCAGCAAACCTTGCTCCGAATCGGAGCCAGGGAAGTGCCAAGTTTGCGCATGCCCAGTTCAATACGGGTTTTCACGGTTCCTAGGGGCAATTGGAGATGGGCGGCAATCTCGCGCTGGCTCATGTCCTCGAAATAGGCAAGTTTGACAACCTCCTGCTGCGCTTCGGGCAGATGGCTCATGAGGGACACCATGAGCGAACGGAGGTCGTTGGAGCAAACATCTGTTTCAACCGTGCAGTTGTCTTCGCTTTCTAAAAAGCGGCGCTCGTGCTCCATCTCAAACCGGTCGGTAGCGCGCTGATAAGCGGAGCGTTGGCGAACACGGTCAAGAGCGCGGCGACGGGTAAGGATAATCAGCCATCCCAGCACCTGGCCTTTCTCCGGGCTATAGGTGTTGGCTTGGTTCCAGATCTGGATAAACACATCCTGCAGCACATCGTCTGCCGCTGCTTCGTCATGCACAATGCGCAGAGCCACACTGCGCAGCATTCGATGATGGCGCTTGTAGAGATCCTCGAGAGCCCGTGAAGAGCCGGTGTTGGCAATCTGGGACAGGATGGCCTCATCCTGCAGAGATCCTTCGGTATCGGGTGCCAAAGCATTCATGGAATGAGGAAGATTGGAACTGGAGGCAGGGGCTTTCATGACCCGCCCATGTTGGGTGAAAGCGGAAAGTCCCTCAATGGGGTGAAACACTACCCTCCCATCTTTTTTATCCCGTCCGTCGGGTCTGTCCCAGATAGAGAGATTCGGCCCTACTGCACGTGTGCAATCGCTATGCCTTCAATCTGGAGACGGCCGCAGGGCATGGCTACCCGAGATAGCAGCAGGACCGCAGCTGCTTGCGGTGCACATCATGGAGCGTTTTGATCGGCATTCGAATGCCGATACCCATAGTCCTGCCCGCTCTATTTCTTTGGGATCTCGTTCAGCGTGTAGTAGGCCACATCATGCAGCAGGGGCTGCCCTTCGGCATTGCGCACGCCTTCCAGATGCAGCTCGTGGATGTTGCCCTGGGTCAGCTTGTCGAGCGTCAGGCGCACGGATTTATTGTCTTTCGCGACCACTGCCTTGGTGATCTTGGGGACGAATTCATCCACTTCATCCCCGCCGTATTCCTCGCGGTAGGCATAGATGAACTCGCGGCCACCGTAGCTCGCCGCATCGCCCGCTGTTTTCGGATCAACGGGATGGGTAAAGGTGATTTCGAAGCCATCCGCTGTGGCGTGAACCTCGTGCATTTCGAAGGGCACCTTACCTGTCCAGTCCAGACGCTCAAAGCTGAACGGTTTGCCGCCGCGTGAGCCCCAACCACGATCGCTGCCGCCGGCAAAGAGCTGGCCTTCAGCGTTCATGCGGCCACCGATCAGCCCGCTCGCAAAACCTTTGCGAAACGGAATGACGACACCCTGGCGGATGCCGTTCACATCTTCCATGAACACGCGGCTGATGTTGCTATGGCTCTGGTCGGCAATGAAAAGCTGCTTTTTAAAGGGCCCAAACTTGCCGTCGGACTGGTCGCACACAATGAAGCTGGAGGAATTGCCGATCTTGCCATGCACCATGTACACCACCGGAGGCACGAGTTCCTTGATGCGCTTCCGCTCATTCACCAGGCGGTCAGGGTCCACGTGATTGTCCTTGGTACCGCGCTTGCGGTCACCCTGGAAGGCTTCGGGTAGCGGATCCACGGGACGTGGCCCCATGTTGGGTGCCTTGTCGTACCAGGTGTTGCCGCCGGGATGTCCCTGGAAAGTACCAGGAATCAAATGTTGCAGGGTGCAAGCCCCATGCCACGGCCCCTGGTTGTCCATGTAGTAGGCATCGCCGTCTGCATCAAAGCCCACGCCGCCAGGAGAGCGAATGCCTGAGCAGGTAGGAAGCATCGTACCGTCCGGCTTCACCCGTACACACCAGCCGCGAAACTGTGCCTCGCTGCTGAAGGACCCGGTTAGGCACAGGCAAACCCATATATCGCCATTCTTGTCGAACCGCGAGCCGATGGCGTATTCGTGATAGTCACCGGAGACGCCCCACTTATCGCATACGGTCTCAAAAGTATCGGCCCGTCCATCGCCGTCTTCGTCCTTCATCCGCACCACTTCGTAACGGATCGTGGCATAGATCCAGTCGTCCTTGTGAGCCAACCCCAGCACTTCGTGCAGACCATTGGCGAAGAGCTTGTAGCTCACCTTGGAAGGATCGGCGTCACCAGCGTTTGAAACGATCCAGATCTCGCCCCGACGAGTGCCAAGCGCCATCTTGTTACCCGGCAGCAATTCAATGGAGCCCACCTCCATGGCGGTCGTCTCGGGCGTGGTGAAGGTGGTGATCTTGTAGAAGTCCGACTCATTCGGGGCATCGCCAGCCTGGAGGGCTGCGGAAACACAGAGCAGGCCGCAAAAACGGGAAACAAATTTCATGCGAACGGGAGAACGAAACGGGAAATGATTATTGCGGCCACTGGTAGGTCACCTGGATTTTGCCAGCCTTCACCGGCACCACCAAATTGGTGCCTTCGAGGGTGGCCCCGGCGGCGACAATGGTGAATTTGTTGTCGAAGTTGTGGCCGCCAATGTCGGCGCTACCAGCATCGGCCACGAACTTGCCGTCTTTCGATTCAAACTTGCCGGTGGCAATGCGCAGCCAGCTGTTTTCCGGGACCTTGCCCTGGAGAGTGAGCGTGCGTACCAGCTTGGCACCCGGAGCCGCGCCCGAGCCTTCGGGATTGAAACTGTCTGAAACCTTCACGCCATTCCATTCATAGTTGAAGGTGGGCTGGCGTTTGCTGTCCAGATGATAGCCTTTGAACTGGTAGCCGGTGGCGCGCTCCTTCGGCTCTAGCTTCGGCCAGTCGGCGCTCGGGCTGCTCATGGTGGCAAAGGGCAGCGTTTCCATGCCTGCCGGACGCAGCACGTCATACCCTGCGGGCGGCTGAGGGCCGCCGCCGCGGCCGTTCCAATGGCGCGCGGCATCCATGAAGGCTCCGCGCCAGAGCAGCACGAGGTTCATGGTTTCAGCATTCCAAGCGACATTGAGGCCGCCGGGATAACCCACGCCTATGCTGCGATTGCCCGCTGTGGCGATGAAATTGCGATACACCACCGCCTCCTCTTTCACAGCCAGCGGCATGCCGGTTGTATCTGCTCCCGGCTTCTTTTTCTTGGCACCGCCGGTCCACGCGGGATGAATCCATTTCGACAGCGGGGTGCCGTCAAAGCCTGGTCCTTTCCAGGCGGCAAACAGCTCGATGCCACCGGCAGCCTGGAAGTATTCCAGGCGGAATTCATGCTCTCCTTTGGTAAGTTTTACCGCACCTTCGTGAATGTCACCGGCAGGATGAATGCCGTCGTATTCCACCGCCTGCCTGCCATCGATCGAGATGCGCGCCCCGTCATCGGAGGAAGTGTAGAAGGTGTAGTTGCCGTCCTTGGGAGCGTTGATCTTGCCCGTGAAAACTACCCCAAACTCGTTCTTATAATCGTCGAGTTTTATCTGAATTAAATTGTTCTCAACACTCCCCTCACGATGGGGCGTGAGCTTGGTAAAGTCCGGCAGCATCTTCCATTTGCCCAGGTACAGGGCAAACTTCAGGTCCTTCACGATCTCGCCTTTTGGGAACACGTTCAAGGTTCCCTGCATTAGTACCGCATGGCCGGGGAAGGTGCAAACAAACGGGTAGCGCCCGGGAACTGATGGCGCGTCGAATGTGAGTGTCTCCAATTCCTTCGGATTGAGCAGCTTGGTGTGAGCCCAGATGCGCTTGTCATCCGGCAACCAATTGCGTTTCACCGCTTCCTCCGGCTTCTCCATCTGCTTCATCGCCATGGCCAGGACATCCGTGCCGCGATCACAGAGACAGAGATTGTGAGGAAGGTCATCGCCGTTTTCGAAACGCAGCGTCACCTTGGTGCCCGGCTCCACCTGAATCTCGGCAGTGTCGTACTTCATCTGGGCGGTGAGCGTCTTGATCGTAAAGACCTTCGACTCGGCCGCAAAGGCTGGGAGGCTGAGAAGGGAGAGGGCGAAGAGAAGTTTGCGCATGAAGGAGGGAACGAGTGCTTGGGGGGCGCGATGCCTGATCGGCCTTTAGGGGCCGGGGCACGAAGTTTGAAACGGAGCTTTCGCCCCCAAAACTTCAAGCACTTCTTTTGTGGGGATTCAGGTGAGATTTGTGCCCAATCGGTAGTCGAGGCGCTGTCACACTCCATTCCTTCGCTACAAGGGGCTGACCTTTTCAAGTCAGCCCCGTCGTATATTTCACCGTCGCCATAGCGGACCTTGAGTTAATAGAACGCCTTCTTGCGGATCTCCCACTTCATTTTGCCCACACGGTCATGCAGCACAGAGATGTCCGTGGTCGCCTTCAGCAGCATGGCAGACCTAGCTGGGTACTGGGCGGAGAATCCTTCTACCTGGGCTTCAAGCTGGTTGAGCGCCATCTTCATTTCCGTCAGCTTTTTCGATTCCTGTTCGGTGATGCGCGCTTCGTTGATTGTGGCCTGGATGATATCGCATTCCCGGGTGAGATAGGCGACCGCTCCTGGCACAGCATCCGGGCCTCCGGCAAGCGTGCCGTTCGCGCCGATCTGAGGCTTGTGCGCCAGCTTATCACTTGGCTTTTGCGGCACTACGGAGAGCGGCTCTGGTGTCAAGCCACCGCCTCGGGCGTCAATCAGGGTGGGCGTGATGAACAGCATCAAGTTCTTGTGATTGTTCGTACGGCCCTTGGTCTTAAACAGGTAGCCGAGCACTGGAATTTTGCCCAGCACTGGGATGCCAGAAGCCGTTTCCTTTTCCTTGGCTTCATCCAGCCCGCCGACGGCCACCGTGTAGCCATTATCCACTTCCACAGGTGCGCTGTACACGCGTGAAGTGGCCACAGGGTAGCTGTTGCCACCAATGAGCGTTTCCGAAATGATGTTGGAAACGGTGATCGACATGTTCAGAAGCACCTTGTCGCCTTCCATACGCTTGGGCAGGATGTTCAACACTGTGCCAATCGGCAAGTAGGTGATGGACTGGGCGGTGGACGAACCGCTGCTGCCACCGCCAACACTGGCAGTTCCCGCAAGAATCGGCTGGTTGACCACGCTGCGAATCACAACCTCGCGGTTGTTGAGGGTGACCATACGAGGATAAGAGGTGGTCTTCGTGTCATTGTCCGCCAGCAGGGCGCGTACTTTAACACTCAGATCCTGGGAGGAAATAGCACTGATCGGCCAGCTCATATTGCGCGCCGACGACCCTAGAGCGACCAAATTACTGATGGATGACAGGTCCGTACGCAGGCCGCCATCAGTGTTGGGCTGCAGGTTTTCCTTATAAGTGTATTTTTTCGCTACGGGATCGATGTTGATGTCCGTGATTTGGCGGAAAGTGCCGGTCTGGCCAAAAGTGCCGTTCCAGTCCATGCCCAGTTCCTTGCTCGGATCGTGGCTGGTTTCCACAAACTTAACCTCAATGGCAATCAAGGGCTGTTCCTTGTCCGCAGCAGCTAGATAGCCGGTCACCCACAGATGCTGGAGACGCGTGGCCACTACATACAATGTATTGGAATCGGACTTCCAGATCACCTTTGGCTGATGAGCCGAACTCATGTCGTTTGAGTTGCTCGCGGCGACGGCACCTGTAAGCGGATTCGCCGCAGCAGCCAAGGCTGAAGCGGTGGTATTTTGACTGACGTTGCCGTTCTCATCGATCTTCTCAGGCGGCAGGTCTAGAATGGAACGGATGTCTGTGATCAGTTCGCTGCGTTTTACCTTGAACGTTTCCTGGGCTCCTTGCAGATCCACAGATGCAGCTAGGATGCTTCCTTCGTTGCCTCCGCCGCCACCGCCGCCAGAACCTCCTGAAGAGGCGGTGACCTGCGACCTTTCCACCCGCTCCATGGAGTTGTGCTTGACCATGTAGGCGCGACCGATGAGTTCCCGGTCATCAGCGGGCCGGATGTACCACATGCCATTTTCCGGGATCAATGAGAGCGCGTTCGCCTTGCACAGCGTCTCCAGCACCTGGAACGGGCTGCCATAGATCGAAAACGTGATCACTTGGTTGGATTCCGGCGCACTGTCGGGCAGCGAGAAGAAGGAAATCTTGGCATCCGTGGCCAGAAACCGCAGCACATCGCCCAAATTGGACTTGGCGAAGTCGTATTGCTGGGGAGGAGCCTCACGCAGTGCTCTCGCCGCTTCTTCATACTCGGGAGGCATGCGGCGGTTGTAAAGCCCCGTATCATCGACGGTGGGATCCATCTGGCCCCAGGCGCATGGCATGAGCCCCAGGGAGGCGACCACAGGGAGAAGGAGGAGAAGGGAGAGTTTCATGCAAAGGGTTTGATTGCTTCGGCTGTAATTACCATAATTTATAGAAATTATCATCTTCCACAACTTATTTGTGATGAAAGTGTATTTTTCGTAACAGCTAACAGTCATTGTCCGCATTCTACTATTTTTCGTATATATTAGAATTTCAATATTTACAATCCATGATATTATGCCATATAGTATCCGAAGCGCCGTGTTCCGGCGGTTCACTCCCTAACCCGGTTTCATGATCACCAGCATTCCTACCATCCGACCCTTCTTCTCCCGCTCCCGTAGTGGTGAGGACGGATTCTCGTTGCTAGAGATCTTCATCACTGTGGCAATGATCGCTGCGATCACGACGGTGGCCATCAGCGTGCAGGGCGGCAACATGCGCCAGTCCCTGCGGGCCGCCCGACTCCAGTCAGATGTTTCGCTGCTCAATCAAATGGTGTCCCTTTATTTGGCGGATGGCGGCTCTCTGGATGGGGTTACCACCGAACAAGGCGTTTTGGACCGTCTTAAAAGGTCGCGTCCCACGGCTGAAGCCAAGCGCCAGGTCAGCGTTGCCACAGGCCGGTTTATCGATGTGCGCCTGAAAGCCACGCAAGGCAGCGGGCCTCTGGCCTCAGGTCAGCTCTACAGGGCGATTTGGAATTCTACGAACCACCGTTTCGACTTGGTGGACACCTCCGGCACGGGCGTGGAGCAGTTTGATCTGGATGAATCTCTGGCCGAAGCCTCCTTCCCGCTCGATACTCGGCAAACTTCAAACAAGCAGTACAATGGCAGTAACGGCTGGATCTGGGGCGGCACGGCTCCGGAGGGGGGTGTCAATTATGTCACTCCTTCTTTGGTCGCTGTCGGCGCGGGAGGCCCGGGCTTCAATCCAGGCACACCGATCAGCTCGGGCGGCAGCGGCGGGTCCGGTGGCTCGGGCGGCAGTGGCGGTGGGCCGGCAACGCCGCCTGCGCCTACCCCCGCCGCCCAACTTCCGGCTCCCACCAGGGTTCCTCCTGGCGGCTCCTTCCAATATAGCGACTTCCCAGGCTCGGTAAATATTGTCACCAGCAGTTCCGCCGTCGGTGCCTTCACCACTCAGTACCGTGTCAACGGCGGTGCATGGCAGCCTTACTCGGGAGCTATTCCGGTTTCTTCCGGCATGTTGATCGAGGCCCAGAACCTCACTTCGGGCCCATCAAGCGACAGTGGAGTCAGTGGACAAAGCTATTACCGCCTCGTCGCCGCCTTTGCAGCCACGGAAACGGGTTCATGGACAGCCCCGGTGGGCGGCCCCGCCTTGGTTTCCGTCACCACCCCCGGCGATCCCACCACTACTTTCGCCCATGGCAATACCCGACTGGATCTTGGCAATGGCGAATACATCGACGCTGGGGTGCAAAATACACTGACCTTTACACAGACCGGTTTCTCGGGCGTGGCACCCAACACCCCCTTCAGCTTGGGTACGCTGGTAATGCTCAACGGCACCACCTTCAACAACAGCGAAGCCACTTCGGTGACACTGCACTTGACCCTTACCTTTACCAATCCGCCAGCAACCCAAAACGTGGATATCCCGCTGAACCTGATCAGCACTGAAAACTCAAATGACCGTACGGCGAGCGCTGACATTGTGGAACTTGCTCATCCCAATGCGGGCGTAGCGGTGACAGTCGAAGGTGTGAGCTACACCCTCAATCTGAGCTGGCAGAGCCTCGATCCGAGCGCCGGCGTCGTGCAAGGCAACGAGTTTCTCATTTACGAAGGAGCCTCCGCGACCGCGCAGCTTCAAGGAACCCTTGTGAGCAACCACTAACTCCCACCTCCCTTTTCATGGACGACATTCACGAACGCAGCCAGCTGGGCTACCGCATCCTTCATCTTTCGAAGGACCCGGGTGTGAGTGATTTCTATATCACACCCTGGGAACAGCTCACCTACAAGCGCAACGGCAAGCTGTTCTTCGACTCGTTCGTTTACCAGCCGGAGCGCCCTATCGAAGTATCCCCCGGCTGTATTGACTACGCTATCTCCATGGGCACACGCCGCTATCGTGTGAACCGCATGATTACTCGGGGACGCCCGCGCTGGACGATGCGCTTGCTGCCGGAAACCATTCCCGACGTAGCCAGCATCTCAGTACCGCCGCCCGCCATAAAAGCCTTCCTGGAAGCCAAGAACGGCCTGTTTCTGGTTTGTGGTGCCACCGGCTCCGGCAAATCCACGACCATCGCTTCGCTTATTCAAGAGCGCGCCCGCCGCCGGCAAGAGCACGTGATCACCTTCGAAGATCCGATCGAATTCCTCTATCCCGCTGGCCTGCCGTCCCTCATGTCCCAGCGCGAAATGGGCACGGATGAACACGAATTCGGCACCGCCTTGCGCGCCGCTCTTCGTCAAGCGCCCGACGTGATCATGGTGGGAGAAATTCGTGATGGCGAAACCGCCGAAATCGCCCTGCAAGCTGCCGAAACCGGCCACGTCGTGGTGGCGACCCTCCATACCTCTTCCGCCGCGCAGACGGTGCAACGTTACCTGAAGCTGATCCCCAGCGACCGCATGGAAAACGCCATGCTCTCCTTTGCCGATTCGTTCCGCGCTATTTTGTGCCAGCGCCTGATGATGGATGAAACCAAGGGCAAACGCTTCCCCATCCATGAAATGCTCCTGCCCTACGACTCCGTGTGCGGGATGATCCGGCGCGGTGAATTCAAGAACCTGGAGCACGAGCTCGAGGCCGGCTTCACCCGTGGCATGATGAGCTTTGAACGCTGCCTGAACATGAAGATGGCGGACGGATGGAAGCCCTCCAAGGCACGTGCCACGGGCTTCACCGAACACGAGGTTTACGATTACCTGTCCAAAGAACAACTTACATCTGTTTATGCTGCTGGATGACATCAAAAGTGTGCTCTCTTTCGCCGCCTTCCGCCCGGACGCCGACGATCCAGAGATGGCCTGGGGCAAGCGCTTCGAGGGGCGCAAGTCCTTGCTTCTTAACATCAGCCGTTCCCACGTAAGCTGGCGATCAGTGAACCGGCGGGGCAAGTTCGACCAATCCGGCATGCTGGAGGGCGAGATCGCCGATGTCGCTTCGCAGCGCGCGGATGAATGGCGCTCCATGTGCGAGGGGGGCTGGTGCTCTGTCTCGCTGAACAACCGCTTCATCATCAGCCTGGAAAACGGCCTCATGCGTGGGGAGAACACCAGCCAGCTGCTGCGGACTAATCCCCGCAATGTACTGGGCCCCAAGTATGACCGCGGTAAACGCTATGCCTTGTGCAATCACCAGGACACCACCGCCAGCATGCTGCTCGCCTGCGAGGATTCGATGGTGAAGGTGACGGAAGACGTCCTGCGCGGCATCGGCCTCAAGACCGGTCGCGTCTGCTGCGGCCTTTTCGCCATGCTGGAGTATGCGATCAACGGCATCTATGCCAGTGGTCGCGGGCAGGTGCCCCCCAGCTTTGTTCTGATCGCTGCTTGTGAAGGCTCCATCGCCGCACTTGCCCAGCAGGACGGCCAATGGCGCGACCTGCGCTGCCGTAGCGGCCTCGGTTCAGAAGGCGTTGAAACTGCCCTTCAGATTATCAGCCCTCTCGTCGCAAAAGCCCCTCCTGGCACGCCTGTCTTCTTTGTAAGCGATGGCCAGGACGCACGCTTCCGCAAGGACCTCATGGATCAGCTTGACCGCGTAGGTGCCCGCGACCTCACACAGGAAGATCTGATCTGGAACCTCATTGGCATGCACTAGCAAGCCCCTCCCACCCCTTCCCATTATGAGCCAGTTTCTTTGTCATGACTTCAAGTCGCCGCGCACGGACATGTCGCGCCGGTTGCCCTCCACCATGCGCATGGTGCCGGTCATCTTCTATGTGGTGCTGATGGGATCCATCTTCTTTATCGTCAAGGACTGGACTGATCTCAACAAGGCCAGTAGCGACCTCATCCAGGCTAACACCCGCAAGGAGGATGCAGAAGCCGCCAAGACCAAGCTGCTGGCGGAGAAAGGCCAGATCGAGACCGAAAAGTTCCGGGCTGAAGGCATCGCCAAGTGGGTGGAAGGCACCCGCGTAATGCAGCCTATCAGCGTGGCCATCGCCCGTGCGATGCCTCCGGAAACCAACATCACTGAACTGGTCCTGGAACGAAACGCCGACTTCCCCGCCCAGGTATCCATGCTTCTCCGATTGGTCAACGGCGGCGCCAACGAAATTGAAAAAGTCCAGAAGTCGTTGGAGCGCCTTCACTACCGCAGCCACTCCCCGCAGCAGGCCCGGCAAGGTGATCTGATGGAGTTCCGCTCCATGCTCGTCTGGCAGGAACGCTAATACTGCCGCCCATACTCCTCACTCCTTCCCACCATGAACGGAAAAAAAATCGCCTGCATCCTGCTTCTGTGCACCGTCGGGATCGTCATCTATTTTGCCCAGACCATCCACGGCAAGGCCGCGATGAAACGCGCTGATGCGGAAAACGCCGAGACCGCTGCCATCGGTGTGGAAGGTGAGCGCGACACTGCCAATCTCGACCTGATCAAGATCAAGAGCGAGACTAATGAACTGAGCCGGTTCTTGCAAACATGGTCGCCCCACGCCGACCGCATCCAGACTCAGTCCGAAGTTGAAGAAGCGGTGACCGCCAGTCTACGCAACTCTAATACCATCGTGATTTCACAGAAGTTTGAGATCCGCGAAAACCGCGGAGCGCTGGTCATTCCCCGCGTCGTCCGCGCCGCCCTAGTGCTGGAGGATGATTATGCAAAAACGCTGAACTGGGTGGGCGAACTTGAGCGCCGCCTGCCTCTTTCCCGCGTCACCAACTACCGCGTTACCGGCGGTGAGAACGGCCATCAAGTGCATGCCGAAATCACCTTGGAAGTGCCCATCATCAATTTGAAAGCCGTGGCTCCTGTGTCTGCTGCCGAGCCAAAGAAAGTTTGAAGTCTCCTCCCCTGTTCAGCCCATGAAAAGGAAATCCCTCCTCCTGCTAGCCTTCCTGGCCACCACTGCCTGCGGCCTGCGCGCCCAGTCTTCCGACTCTGGCGACCTGTCTGAGCGCGGGGAAAAAATTCGCTATCAGCTCATCCTTCCTGACGAAAAAGCACCCGAGGTGGTGAAGCCCAGCGAGCCCAATCCTTTCAGCAAGGCAGATAACCACGCCATCAAGGAAGATGGTGCTTCGGGCGAAGAAAACCGCGTGCGTGAAATTCTTGCCGGCCTGCCGATCACTGGCTATGTCGATGGCGGAGTGGAAGGCCCCCGTGTGCTGGTAGGGCCTATGAAACTCAGGCGCGGCGACTTCGTGCCAAAGGTGCTCGCAGAACAGAGCGTCATGCTTCGCGTCAATTCCATCAGCCGTGAACAGATTGACCTGATCTGGGTGGAGAAGAAAAGCAAAAACAGCGGCTTGGCACCACGCGTGGTCACCCTGCCCGTGCGGGTGAAGCCCAAGGTGCGCATCGCCCTTCCCTCCCTGCCAGCAGCACCGGAGGCTGGTCGCGGCGGCAACTTCATCTTCCAAAACGATGCCTCCATGCAGGCAAACAGCGATACTCCGCCTGAGACGCGCAAAGCAGTGGCTGCCGACAGTTCAACGCCACCTCCTGCAAGTACTGCCCCAGGCAAAACGGAAGCTGAGCATCCCGCCAACATGCTGATGAACTACCTCTTCAAGTCCGCCAGCAAAACCGTTGATACTCCACCGTCACCATCAAAATGACCCCCGATTTCCAGCGGCGGGTGAGCGGGTTCAGCAGCGTTGAACTCCTGCTTGCTCTTGCCATCGGTGCCGCTCTGATCGGGGCGGCCGCCATCGCCTATGGCAGCATTGCCCGCAGCCAGCCTCGGGTGGGCAGCTCGGTCATTGTCGGGCTGGATTCGAACAAGGTTGGCAACTTTTACAACCTCGGCCAATCCACTGTGCAGGCCTCCGTTGCCCCCAGCTACGGTGCTCTCGCCCAGGCGGAAGACATGCGCGAGCGGTTCCTTGCCGATACTCTCTCTGCCACCGCCGTTTACTGCCTGTCCCGCACGGACATCAACAGCTACCGGCCCTACTCCATCATTTACAATCCGGCCACGGACCTGGTGCTGGATACCAACGTCAATTTTCGCCAGCACCTGATCAACAAGGGCCTCACCTCCTCCGGTGCTTTTACCAACAAGCGCAACTACGACGCCACCTCCACCAACGCCACCATCTTTGTCCTGGGCTACAGCTCTATCTCCACGGCGCTCACCGTCAGCGCCATCTATGAAATCGACATCCTGCGGGCTACCAGCCCGGCCACCGGCTACTATGCCTCGGTGCGGCGTTACGTTGCTACAGCCACTTCCTCGGCGGCGCTCACACAATATTACGATGTATACTATCCGCCGCCGCCTACACCCCCCGGCAGCCTCAAGGCGGATACCGAAAACTTTGCCCCGATCTGGGTCAGCTTTGAGCGCCTCAACCGCAAGGACAAGCCTGAAACCGTGGACATAGACCGGTTCAAAGCCGCGAGGGAGAAGCCTTTCTACTTCATCTGGTGGCCCGATCCCTCGGCAAGAACCCTGGGCATGCAGTTCGCCTCCAACAACGCCTATGCGCCCACGGATCCGCGCAAGGTGTACAACCACATGTGCGGGCGCACCTCCTTCATGTTCACCGTTCCCATGTTTCCTTCGCTCTAGTTTCGTATGGAATTCCCCCGGCATACCATCAAGACCAGCGCCCGCGGTAGCGTGCTCGTTGTCGCCATGGTCATGACCATGCTCGGCGGCCTGTTCATCGCAGGATGGATGGGGCTCGCCGCCATGCGGGCCGCCTACGCCAGCAACGCGGAATACGCTGCGCGTCGCCGGGTGATGCTCGAAAACTCCAAAGTGTACGCCACCCAGATCGCCCGGCAGAGTGCGATGAGCGGTGACAATTCACTGGCAAGCAGATCCAGCGTCCTGAGTGACGGTGCCATGGGCTGGGGCGGTATCGATACCTCCGTCGGCTGGGAGGTGAAGCTGTTCTCCCTGCCTGCAGACGTTACATACCCTTACTCGACCAACTACACCACCGTTCATCCCTACAACAGTCAGGGATTGCGACCCGGTGCTTCCTTCCTCTCCGCCCAGGTGCTGCGCCGCCCCTCGTACTTTGCCGCAGCCAGCCAGGCGGCCGTGAACGCTGACTACGCCAGTCGGTTCAACGCCACGATGAATGACTTCAACGCCTACTTGTTTTTGAAGGCGATGAATCCCTGCCTCGCAGGCGATGGCTTGGTAGTGTATCACAAGCCGGACTCCGAATC
>JAQGPI010000124.1 GCA_028293175.1 Verrucomicrobiaceae bacterium
CCATAGCGGCGTCGCCGCCAAGATGTTCAAGTCCCTGGCCGACAACGGCATCAATATCCAGATGATTTCCACCTCCGAAATCAAGGTGGCAGTGATCGTGGATGAAGCCGAGATCGAAAAGGCAGCACGTGCGGCTCATACCACCTTCGGGCTGGACGCTGCGGCTTAAGTGAGAAAGTAGAAGGGATGCCCTTCCACTTTCCGCTTTGCACGCTATGCTTTGCTCTTGGCAGAAGATCCTTACATTCCCGAAGAGCAGGTCGGCGTCGGTCCTTCCGCGAAAGTTTACCGTGCCCATGAGGTGAGGGAAAACCGCCTCGTGCGGCTCAAGGTTCTGCTAGCGGAGCATGAATCGCCCTATGCTTTGGATCGTGATCATCTGGCGGATCGCATCAGCCAGCTCAAGCAGGTGCGTCATCCCCGTGTGTGCCGCTTGATTGCCCTGGATGTGCAGGCGCAGGATGTGAGCTTGGTGTCCGAGTTTGCAGAAGGCCTGAATGGCTGGGCGTTTTCGCAGCAAAGCCGGCTGACCAGCGAAACTTTGCGTCTCCTGTCCATTCAACTCATGGAGGCCTTGCAGGCTGGCGAGGTGAGCCATTCTTCTCACGGCGATGTTAAGCCCTGCAATGTATTCATTGAGAACCGGCCATTGGATGGTCTGATACTGAGACTGCAAGACTGGGGCGTGGGCCAGAGTCGCCACCGGCAGCCGCGGGAGACCCTTTGTTTCAGAGCCCCTGAGCATGATGAAAATGCGCCGCCCACGGTGCGTGGGGATTTGTTCTCGGCAGGGGCCACGCTGGCTGCGCTTTGCACAGGTCACGCCCTTGTGGATGGCAAGACCAAGGAAGAATTACATACGGCCTGGCAGGAATTCAACAGCGCCGAATGGCGGGCCATGTGCCCGCACATTGATAAAACACTGCTCCGCTGGCTTTCATGGTTGCTTCAGATTCAGCCCGAGAAGCGTCCCATCTCTGCATCCGTGGCGCTGGCGGGGCTGAGTGGTCGGATGAAAATGACCTCGGCCGAGCATCGTCCATGGTGGATGACGATTCTTTTGATCGTCTACAACTTGTCGGTCATTGGTACGCTGGCCGCTTTCCTATTGTGGCTAAGCAAGGCGTTGTCGCCAGAGGGACTGGCGCAGCTATGGCATGCCTGCGTGGAGCGTGCTTCCCAACTCATCCATTGAAATTCAGCGGAATTCCGCTGGAGCTTGGCGAAGACTCCGTAACGTGTGCCATCATGCGCACGGTATTGCTTGCCTCCCTTCTGATTGCCTCATCCGCCATCGCTTCCGATGTCATTGTGTTCGGCGGCACTCCCAGCGGCCTGATCGCCGCCATCAGCGCTGCACGTGAAGGAGCAAGCGTCACCGTCATTGAGCCGACGAAGTGGATCGGTGGCATGACCACCGGCGGACTGGCGAAATCGGACACGGGCAAACAGGAAACGATCGGCGGATATACCCGAGAATTCTTCAACAAGGCCGCGGCGCGCTACGACCGCAAGTACCTATGGTTTGCCGAGCCGCAGGCCAACATGGAGACCTTCCAGACGATGTTAAAGGAAGCCAAGGTGGAGGTGATCACCGGTCGCCGGTTGGAAAGCGTGGAGAAGAAGGCGGACAAGATCGTGAGTATCACAACCGGTGATGGTGTGGTACACACAGGCAGCCAGTTCATTGATGCCAGCTATGAGGGCGACCTGATGGCAAAGGCGGGAGTGAGCTACATCGTGGGTCGTGAGGGTCGCGAACAATACGATGAGCCCTTGGCGGGTTTCACCCCTATGCCTATCCGGCCTCGTACTGATGAGGTCATGGGCTCCGATTGCGCGTGTGTGGGCGGCACGGGCACCCATTACATTCACGGCACGCCTGTGGCGATCTCTGCGCGGGACGACCAGGGAAAGCTGCTCTTTGGCGTGAACGAATCGCAGAGCAAGCCGGGGCAGGCCGACAGGCTCACGCAGAGCTACAACTTCCGTGTGATTGTCACCAAGCGCCCGGAGATCCGCCTGCCGTTCCCCAAGCCCGCGCACTACGATGCCTCGCGCTTCGAATTGCTGTTGCGGCTGATTAAGGCCTATCCGCTGGTGAAGTTTGGCCGCTTGGTGCATCTCGGCGAGATCGCCAACGGCAAGTTTGATCTCAATGCCCAGGGCTTGTTTTCCACCGATTATCCGGGCGCGAATTTTGACTATCCCGATGGCGATGAAGCCACCCGCGCCCGCATTTGGCAGGATCATGTGGATTACGTTCAAGGCTTCCTGTGGTTCCTGGGGAACGATGCGCGGGTACCGCAGGCCCTGCGCGACGAAGTCAATCAGTGGGGCCTTTGCAGCGATGAATTCACCGACAACAACCACTGGCCCTATGCGCTCTACGTGCGCGATGGCCGTCGGATGATTGGCGAGTACGTGATGGTGCAGCAGGACATGCAGCAAAACATCCACAAGCCCGACAGCGTGGGTATGGGAAGCTTCGTCATCGACTGCCACATCGTGCAACGCCTCGTCACACCTGACGGGAATGTCATGGATGAAGGCAGCTTCCAGGATGCGCCCACGAAGCCTTATCAAATCGCCTACCGCAGCCTCACCCCAAAGAAGACGGAATGCACGAACCTGCTCGTGCCTGTTTGTCTCTCTGCCTCGCACATCGCCTGTTGCTCGCTGCGCATGGAGCCCGTCTACATGGCCCTGGGCCAGGCCTCCGGCGTGGCCGCGAGCATGGCATTGAAAGCCGGGACAGAGGTGCAGAACATCAATGTTGCCACCCTGCAAACGAAGTTGCGAGAACAAAAGGCCGTGCTGGAACTCGCAAGCGCCGTGGCCGCCAGTTCCTTTGCTGGTATCGTGCAGGATGATGAATTTGCCACTTTCACCGGCGCCTGGACCGCCAGCAGTTTTGGCGATCCCATCGAAGGCTCAGCTCGTCACGATGGCAACACCGCCAAGGGCAGCCTAACAGCCGTCTTCCACATCAAAGTCCCTGCCGACGGAAACTACGAGGTGCGCATGGCCTACCCCTCTTCGAGCAACCGAGCCTCAAACGTGCCCGTCACCATCGAACACGCCAAAGGCAGCGCCGCCGTGGCGATCAATGAGAAGGAAGTGCCAACGCTCGACAAGCGTTTCGTCACCCTCGGCGCCTATTCGTTCGCCGCGGAAAGACCCGCCGTGGTGACCGTCAGCAATGCGGGAACCGATGGTTTTGTCGCGGTGGATGCGGTGCAGCTGTTGCTGGTGAAGTAAGCTGGGTAAGAGTGGAAGGCACCTTCCACCCTCAAATCCCAGCCCCCTATACCTTCCGTGCCACCGCCTTGATCACCTGCGCGGCGATGTCGTGGAAGGCCTTGCTTGAGGTGCTCTTGTCGGGTGACTCCAAAGCAATAGGACGACCTTCATCACCGGCTTCGCGGACGCTGATCTCAATGGGCACCTCGCCGAGAAGAGGAACGCCCAGGCGGCTGGCTTCGCGTGCGCCGCCGCCTTTGCCGAACAGATGGTAGTCAATGCCATCGCTGGGGCATTTGAAATAGCTCATGTTCTCGATGATGCCGAGGATGGGGACGTTCACCTTGCCGAACATGGCGACAGCTTTGCGGGCATCAATGAGGGCCACTTCCTGTGGTGTGGTGACAATCACCGCGCCGTCTAGCGAGACGGTCTGCACGATGGTGAGCTGGATGTCACCAGTGCCAGGGGGCAGGTCGAGCACGAGGTAATCGAGGTTGTCCCATGCACACTGTCGGAGGAACTGCTGGATATACTTGGTGGCGATGGGGCCGCGAACAATGACAGGCGATGCATCCTGCAACAGCAGGCCCATGCTCATCAATTGCAGGCCATGGCTGCGGATGGGCAGGATTTGGTCCTGGTCGTTTGCCATTGGGCGTTCATTGGTACCGAACATGTGGGCGATGCTGGGGCCATAAAGGTCGCAGTCGCACAGGCCTACCGTGGCTCCGGTCTTGGCCAAAGCGACGGCTAGATTCGAGGCGACCGTGCTCTTGCCCACACCGCCTTTGCCGCTGCCGATGGCGATCACATGCTTTACACCTGGGATGCTGGCTTTGCCGAGCGTATCGGAGCTGGTAGCGGCTTGGGGTGGTTCCTTGATATCGAAATTAAGCTTCACCTCGCCCACGCCGGACAGGGTCTTGAGAGCCTCCAGTGCTGCGGTATGAATTTGGCGGGGGATGCTAGCATCGCGCGTGGCGAGACTGATCTCCACGGCCACGTTGTTGCCATCCAGATGAACTCCTTTGACTAGTCCAAAGGACACAATATCACGATTGAAGCCTGGGTAGCGGACGGTGCTGAGTTTTTCGCGGATGATCGATTCGGTAAGCATAGAATATTTCGGGGGAGGGCATGGTGACATAGGTTCACCATGCAGCAAGGGGTGAATGGTAGTGCGGGCCGCGGCTTCCTCCCTTGGCCTTACGTTCCCGGAGCTTGCTTCGGCACCTCTGCCAGCAGTTGGCGCTATACGATCACAGGTAGGAAGCGTAAGACAGTCATCAATGAAAATAAATGCATCCAGTAGGGGACTGGTGCCGTACGTCGGGTCATGGCACCCTCCTTGTAAGGATGATGTCAAGACAGTTCTG
>JAQGPI010000131.1 GCA_028293175.1 Verrucomicrobiaceae bacterium
CGACAAGTTGAGCCTGAAGAGCAACAGCGAATTGATCCACTATGCCGTCCGTTGGAGTTCGGCGGACCCTTAAAAGGCTCGTGTTCCGTTTTGCTGAGCCCATCTCAGTAAAAGGCTGAGATTCGGAAGTAGTGTCTGCTAATTGAGGCAACTCAGCGTCGCGCTAATGGTTAAGGCGTTCGATAAAACCCCCGCAGATTTCGGTCCGCGAACTGGTCAAGTATGGAGCGCTCATCTCCTCGTTTATCCGAGGCTTGTCCATGTGTGAAAGGCGACTGACCTAGTGGCTTAGCCCCGCTCTCGCCGCCTTTCATATCGGAAAACCTGTTCTGTGGTCCTCAGCCACCCCGGGTTTCCCTTCCGGGCTACCTTTATTCCCAAGATGCCACAAAAAAGCCATCCCTGTGCGGGATGGCTTTTTTGTTTGGGGAGGCGCGTGCGACCTCTTCAGCCTACTTTTGAATCAGCTTGGCCAACAACGCCTGCATTTCCGCCAACTTGGCAGGCTGTTCTGCTGCGAGGTTCTTTGTTTCGCTCAGATCCTGGGAGAGATTATAGAGTTGCGGCACGGGCAGCAAGCGGTTCTCGGCCTTAGCTCCAGGGAAATTCGTCTTTTGCCCGCGACCGGCGGGAATGAACTTCCACTGGCCCGCGCGCAGGCTAAAAGGCCCCTCGGTGCCGCCGTTGTGCGCCACGAAGGTTTCGCGCAGGGGCTTGTCGGTCTTTTCGCCCAGGAGGTAAGGCAGCACGTTGATGCTGTCGCGGCACTGGCCTTCGGGGATGGTGGAACCGGTGAGGGCGGCCATGGAGGCCACGATGTCCAGATGAGTCATGAAGGCCGCGCTTTCGGTGCCTGCCTTGATCTTACCCGGCCAACGCGCGATGAACGGCAGCCGATGACCGCCTTCGTACAGGCTGCCCTTGAAACCGCGCAGGACGCCGTTGCACTTGAAGTCGAAGTTGCCCACGTCTTCGTAGCCGTCATCCATCACGCCGCCGTTGTCGCTGGTGAAGATGACCAGCGTGTTGTCCGCCAGCTTCAGTTCATCGAGCTTGGCCATCACCTTGCCCACGGTCTCGTCGAGTTCGTGAATGGAATCGCCGCGACGACCTGCCGCCGAGCTGCCCTGGAAGCGCCCGTTGGGCACGCGCGGCACGTGGATATTGTGTGTGGCGAGGTAGAGAAAGAAGGGCTTGTCCTTGCTCTGCTCGATGAAGGCCAGGGCCTTGCTGGTGTAGGTGTCCGCCATGTCCTCATCCTTCCAGCGCGCCTTCTGGCCGCCGGTCATCCAGCCTATGCGGCTGACTCCATTAACGATGGTATCCACATGGCCGTGAGTAGGCTTGAGCGTTAGTTGGTCGGGGTTTTCCGAGCCAGTGGGTTCATTGCCAATTTTGCCCTTGTAGCTCACCTTGATGGGGTCAGCGGGATCGTGGTTGATGATGCGGTGATTCTCAACGTACACGCAGGGCACGCGGTCGCCCGTGGCGGGCATGAAGAACGCATAGTCAAAGCCTACCTCCAGCGGACCGGGCTTGATGTCGGTGTTCCAATTCGGGCCATTTTCGCCACCAAGGCCGAGATGCCATTTACCCACCGCGCCCGTGCGATAGCCTGCCTGCTTCAGCATCGAGGGAAGCGTGGTGCTGTCAGTGGGAATGGAAAGGGGAGCATCGCCTGGAGCAATGGAAGACCCCGGCTTCTGCCGCCAGGAATACACGCCTGTAAGCAGCGCGCGGCGTGTGGGCGTGCAAGTGGAGGCCGGGGAGTGCGCATCGGTGAAGCGGCAGCCCTGGCTCGCAAGCTTGTCCAGGCTAGGAGTCTTCACCATCGTGGCCTTGTAGCAGCCCAGATCACCGTAACCGATGTCATCAGCCAGGATGAGCACGATGTTTGGCTTTTCAGCGCCTTGCAGGCAGGCGGTGGCCAGGGCGGCGAGCAGGAGAGGACGGAGAAGGTTCATGAGTGCCTGCTGAAACGGCCCGTCAGACGGTTTTCACTCATGAAGATTTCAAGGTGCAAGCGGCAGGGAGTCTGCCGTATCTTGAGGAAAGCCTGATGCACCATCTTCCACCTACCCCGCCGCCATCCACACCTCCCGCCGTGCTGACCCCGGAGGAACGCGATGCGCTCTGGTTTCGTACAGTGTATCAGGGCAACAACCAGCGGCAACTCACCTGGCGCGCGGTGGTGACTGGTGGGCTGCTGGGCATGCTGCTGTCGCTGTCGAATCTCTATACCACGTTGAAACTGGGCTGGTCCTTCGGTGTCGCTATCACTGCTTGCGTGATGTCCTATGTGCTGTGGAATGCCTTGCGCGCACTGACCGGCGGCAGGCTGAGCCAGATGTCCTTGTTGGAGAACAACTGCATGCAGAGTACGGCCTCCGCTGCTGGCTACTCCACGGGAGGCACGGTGGGCTGCGCCTTTGCCGCGCTGTTTATGATCGAGGGCGGTCATCAGCCTTGGTGGGTGGTCGGCGGCATGGTGTTCTTCACGGCAGCGCTGGGCGTGTTTCTCGCTATCCCTATGAAGCGGCAGATGATTAATCATGAGCAACTGCCGTTTCCCAGTGGCATCGCGGCAGCGGAGACGTTGCGAAGCCTGTATACCGAAGGCAAGGAAGCTCTGAGTAAGGCCTACGCGCTGCTGGCGGGCATGGCTGTGGGCGGCGTGATTGCGTTGCTGAAGGGCCTGGAATTGCTGGAGACGACCTTCAAGACCAACGTGGTCGGTCGCGCTGCGGGTGCGTTGCGTTCGCTGGTTTCGCTGCCGGAGCTGGTGCCACTGCCGCAACCCACCATCGCCACCGGCGTCAAACTGGGTGGCCTTGGGTTTGAGCCCAGCGTGCTCATGATTGGTGCCGGCATGATCGTAGGCCTGCGCACCTCAGTTTCCATGCTGCTGGGCTCTGTGATACTGTATTACGTTTTATCACCCATGCTGGTGACCGCCGATGTGGCCCATACGGCTGATCTCGGTTATCATTTCTCCATCTGGAAAGCCGGTGCGGCTGAATTGACGCCCCGGCGCTGGGGCGTATGGGGCGGCACGGCCCTGATGGTATTCGCGAGCCTGACTTCCTTTGCCATGCAATGGCGGACGCTGGTGCGCGCTTTGACGACTAAAACCAGCAACAGCGATGAAGCCGTGGAAATGGCGCGCATCGAAGTGCCTTCGCTCTGGCTCTGGATGGGCCTGGTGCCAATCACCATCGGCTTGGTGACGGTGATGAACCTCGCTTTTCATGTGAGCATTCCGCTGGGCCTGCTGGCGGTGGCCATGTCCTTCGTGCTCTCACTGGTGGCCTGCCGTGCCACCGGTGAAACCGATACGACGCCGATTGGGGCCATGGGCAAGGTGACGCAGCTCGTGTATGCAATGGTAGCGCACAACAATCTGCCCATCAATCTCATGTCCGCCGGTACTACGGCCGCCGCTGCTGGCAGCGCTGCTGATTTGCTCACAGATTTGAAAAGCGGCTACTTGTTAGGCGCGAATCCGCGCAAGCAATTCCTCGCGCAGTTTGCTGGCGTGTTGTTTGGCACGCTCATCATCGTGCCGGCCTGGTACGCACTGGCTCCAGATGTGGAGACGCTGACGAAGAATTTCCCCATGCCCGCCGCTTCAGCTTGGAGAGCGATGGCTGAACTGCTGGCCAGCGGTATCAGCAGTCTGCCGGAGTCCGCTACATGGGCGGTCGTCGTTGGCTCGATCCTTGGCATTGGCTTGCCGCTGGCCGAAACCTTTGCTCCGCGCTCCCGTGCCTTCCTGCCGTCCGCCATGGGCCTCGGGCTGGGCATGATCGTGGATTTCTCCAACAGCTTCGGCTTCCTCATCGGCTCGTTGATTGCCTGGATTTGGGTGAAGTCCTCCGCTGCCAAAGCTGAGACCTACAACATCCCGCTGGCCTCCGGCTTCGTTGCAGGTGAGTCGTTGATTGCGGCAATCATCGCCATCGTATGCGCGGCCGCGGGCCTGATGGCGACGGTGAAATGACGTGTTCATCATACCGGAATAGGAATCCACTAAACTGGAAATTAGTGTTGCTAAGCTAATGGATTTATGTCCATTATAGTAGAATTACACCATGAAAGCCCTCGTCAAAGCCAGAGCAGAACCCGGCCTGTGGTTGCAGGATGTTCCTGAACCGGAGATCGGAATCAACGATGTGCTCATCAAGGTTCACAAAACCGGAATTTGCGGTACGGACCTGCACATCTACAAGTGGGATGCCTGGGCGCAGAAGACCATCCCGGTGCCGATGGTGGTGGGGCATGAGTTTGTCGGCCATGTTGTGGCAGTGGGGGACAATGTCACTGACTTCCATCCGGGCGAGATCGTCAGCGCGGAAGGCCATGTCGTTTGTGGACGCTGCCGCAACTGTCTGGCCGGTCGCCGTCATTTGTGCAAGGACACGGTGGGCATCGGCGTGAACCGCACGGGGGCGTTTGCCGAGTACATCAGCGTGCCGATGACCAATGTCTGGCATCACGCACCGGGCATTGATGAAGACGTGGCTTCGATCTTCGATCCTTTTGGCAACGCCATGCACACGGCGCTGTCATTCGACTTGTTAGGCGAGGACGTACTCATCACCGGCGCGGGTCCGATCGGCGTGATGGCGGTGGCGATTGTGAAGCACGCCGGAGCGAGGCATGTGGTGATCACGGATGTGAACGACTACCGGCTGGACTTGGCGAAGAAGCTGGGTGCGGATGTCGCGCTCAATGTCACTAAGGGCAGCCTCGCCGAGGTGCAGAAGAGTCTGCACATGAAGGAAGGCTTTGATGTGGGGCTGGAGATGTCTGGCAGTCCGGCGGCCTTCCGCGACATGATTGACGCGATGTGCCACGGCGGCAAGATCGCCATGCTGGGCATTCCCAGCGAACCGATGCCCATCGACTGGAACAAGGTAATTTTCAATATGCTCACCATCAAGGGCATCTACGGCCGCGAGATGTACGAGACCTGGTACAAGATGTCGGTGATGCTGGAGAGCGGTCTCGATATCAAGCCAGTGATCACCCATCGCTTTGGTGCTGACGAGTTTGAAAAAGGCTTTGAAGTAATGAAGACCGGCCGGAGCGGCAAGGTCGTGCTCGACTGGTCCGTGTTTTCCTGAATGCCATGAATGCCTATTCTGATTTCCAATCGCATCTGACGACGCAGCTTGATGCGGCGCGCGAGGCTAACACCTACAAGCATGAACGCGTGCTGACCACGCCCCAGGGCGTGCTCGTGCGTGCCAATGGTGGCGGGCCGGTGCTGAACTTCTGCGCCAACAACTACCTCGGTCTTGCCCAGCATCCGAAGGTGCGGCAGGCTGCCCATGAGGCGCTGGAGCACTGGGGCTTCGGCTTGGCCAGCGTGCGCTTCATCTGCGGCACGCAGACCGTTCACAAGCAGCTTGAAACCAAGCTCAGCGGCTTCCTCGGCACCGAGGATACCATTCTCTACTCGTCTTGTTTCGACGCCAACACCGGTCTGTTCGAGACGCTGCTGGGCGAAGAGGATGCGATCATCTCTGATGAATTGAATCATGCCTCGATCATTGACGGCGTGCGCCTGTGCAAGGCCAAGCGCTTGCGCTATAAGAACAACGACATGGCCGATCTGGAGGCACGGTTGATCGAAGCCAGCGGCTGCCGTTTCCGCCTGATCGCCACGGATGGTGTGTTCTCCATGGATGGCAGCATCGCCAATCTCGCCGCCATCTGTGATTTGGCGGACAAGCATAAGGCGCTAGTGATGGTGGATGATTCGCACGCTGTCGGCTTCATGGGCAAAACGGGGCGGGGGACGCATGAGCATTGCGGCGTGATGGGCCGGGTGGACATCCTAACAGGCACCCTGGGCAAAGCGCTGGGCGGTGCCAGCGGGGGGTACACCAGTGGACGCCGTGAGATCATCGAACTGCTGAGGCAGAAGTCGCGTCCCTACCTGTTTTCCAACACGCTCTGTCCGAGCATTGCAGGAGCCACGCTGCAAGTCCTCGACATGCTGAGCGAAAGCTCAGCCCTGCGCGACAAGCTGGAGCAGAACACAAGGTTCTTCCGCAAGGCCATGACGGAACTCGGGTTCAACATACCGGTTGGCGAACATCCTATCGTGCCCGTGATGCTGGGCGATGCAGGTCTGGCCAGCCGCATGGCCGATGCCTTGCTCAAACACGGCGTGTATGTGATTGGCTTCAGCTATCCAGTGGTGCCGCATGGCAAGGCCCGCATCCGCACCCAGATCAGCGCGGCGCATACACAGGCGGATCTGGAGACGGCCGTTGCGGCGTTTGCGCAAGTGAAGGCGGAGGTGGGATAGTGTATCAGTTCGGCTTGAACGTATCCGGCACCAACTCATGCACCGCACCGATGATCTTGTCTTCCAGGCCCGGCGCGAACTTGTTGGGCCGCGCATAATAGATCATCGCGCCGCCGCCTTCATATCCGCCCTCTTGTAAAACGCGCTCGCTGGGAATGTAAGCGGGCACGTTGTTGGAGTAGCTGTTCACCCACATGCGGTCCTTGTCGAACTCGCGCTTCAGCCGCAGGCTATAATCAACGACCACTTCGCCATTGAGAAAAACCATGGCCAGATCATCGCTGAAGCGCCATGCCTGCACTAGGTAGGGGAGCTCGGTGGGGATGGGTTCCTTGCGAGCGATCATGGTGAGGAAGAGGCTGCCGAGATGTTTCTCGTGAATGGTTTTGCCCTTGGTCGCGAGTTCTTCCCAGTGTTCCTTGGGCGGCAGCGTATCGAAGGCCAGCGAGATCGGGCGCACGCCGCATTTCAGCGGGCCTTTGAGCTCACGGCTGCTGCCATTGACTACCTTGGTGACTTCATCGGAGAGCGTCTGGCCGTGCTGGATCACGAGGCTTTCCTCCTTGCGCGGGTAGGGGTTCTGATCCGCACCGCAGCCGATAGCGGTGAGGGCAACCGCTTGAGGGAAAGCTTTCTCCAGATTGGCCTGCGCCATTCCGGCCCAGTCGGGGTGAATGAAATTCCATCCCATGGTGGTGCAATGGCAGGCGTAGCTGGTGAAGATGGCGCGGACGACGCCCTTGCTGTCGGTGATTTTTAAAACGGGCAGATCGTGATCCACGGGACCGGCGGGGTTTTCGGCGTTGGTTAAACCGCCGGGCGAGGGCAGGCGGCGGTTCTTGGCAAAACCAACCTCACCATGAGCCATGGAGAGTGTAGACGGCTGCATGGCCGCGATGGCGTCACGCGCCACCTTGATGAGGTTGTCGCGCGTTTCTTTGGTATAGCGGTCAACGCGCTGCTGCTGGTCTTTAGGAAGGTCCACGCCGAACATGTTGGCCAGCATTCCATTGAGCATCGGGGCGCAATGGGTGTGGGTAGAGCAGATAGCGAAGCGCTGGGTGGTGACCTTTTGTTTGGACAGGCCGTCCAGCACCAGATCGCGCAGGCTGGCGGGTACACCGCAGTTGTCCACGGTAATGATAATGGCCGGCGGTTCATCGTTCCAGGCAATGGCCAGAGCCTTGGCCCAGATGTCTGCCTTCACGCCTTCAAACTCGGTGGTGCGACTGCCGTAGCCGCTGAGCCTCACAGGGTATCCAGGTGTGATGTTCACTCGGGCGGCTCCGGCTTTCCATCCAGCCCTGGCTTCGGCAGGTATGAGAAGGGTGGCGGTTAGCGCCAGACAAAGGAGGCTGCGGGAGCATGGATGCATGGGAACGAAGTCGCCCGGCTATCCGGTTTTCTTTCAGGGATGGATAAGGGAGGGGCTTTTCGTTTTTTGGGAAAACGCGCATCCGGCCGCGAAGCATGTTCCGATACCCGGATGAGATTCATTGGCACCATTCAAAACCACCACTCATTTACGGACATGAATTCGACCTCGCTCAAAGGGCATGGAGCACTTCTGGAAACGCGTTCCGATGCCAGTCGAAGCCGACCTTTGGAAAACGAGACATTTTCCCCGGAGGACCACGCGCAAGGGCGGCTGCCTTTAGCAGAGTACGACCGCACTCACCGCATCAAGCCCGCCACGAGCTTCTGGGGCAAGATGGGGGACTGGCTGCAGGATGTGGTCGAGGCGTGGATGGTGCCATCGTTCGTGCTGGGCGACCGGCCTGTCTATAGTAACCGCCACTTTGCCTGGGTAGACTCGGTGGAGGCGGAGTGGATGGGTGTTCGCAAAGAACTAGACCACGTGATGCAGTACCGGGACCGGATGCCGAGTTTCCAGGACATCGTCAAGGAAGTAGGCATCATTCAATCCGATGACCAGTGGAAGACCTTCTTCCTCAAAGGTGTGGGCATGGACTGCGAAGAGAACGCGCGGCGCTGCCCGAATACGATGAAGCTGCTGGAGAAGGTGCCGAACGTCTCCACGGCTTTCTTCTCCATTCTTTCACCCGGCAAGCACATCCCTTCGCACCGGGGAGCGTGGGCGGGTGTTTTGCGGCTGCACCTGGGCCTGCTGGTGCCGGAGCCGCGGGAGAAAGTCCGCATCCGTGTGGCCAACCAGATGTGCCAGTGGCAGGAAGGCAAGTGCCTGATCTTTGACGACACCTGGAATCATGAGGTATGGAATGATACGGAGGGATACCGTGTGGTACTCTTTGTAGATTTCGAGCGCCCGATGAAACGGCCGTGGAGCTGGATCAACCACATGGTGATGAACCTTGCGCCGCTGGCTCCGTTTCTCCGCGAAGCGAAGGGCCGGGAGAAATCGTGGGCGGAGAAGATGTGGGGTAAATAGGAGGCCGACCTAACCTGTCCCTTCCTCAACTCTCCGCCGTCGTCGCGAGTGGTACAGCACCCATCCCACATACCCGGTAATCGCGATGCTAAGGAGCAGGGCACCGACGTTGACCCAGGTGATGCCGTGCGACATGGAATGCAATTCCAGGGGAATGTAAAGGCCGCCACTGGAGAGGGTGAACCATTCGGCCCAGCGCAGGCCGCGCCACAGGCCGTAGGCCTCCGCGCCGCGAATCACCGTGTATCCAAAGCCGGTGCCGATGATGAACCAAATATTGGCGTTGGTGACGCCGGCCGCCTTCTCGAGAATAACTTGGGTGAAGCGCCAGTCGGGATGCAAATGCAAGAGGTCCACCACCCAAATGGCCACCGCATGCACATCGCTCGCCATCATGCTACATAGCATAAGCGCGGCGATGAATACCATCAGGACCTTGACGGCCTTGAAGAGGGCGATGGCGCGCAGTCCGCGCGGGGAGTTGGAGGCGATCATGTCGAGCCAAATACTGGAGGGGCGATGTGAGGGCGATTACAATGACGCGCCGTGATTCCAGAAGGACAAAAAAGAAGGCAGACCCGTGGGGCCTGCCTTCCTCAATTTCAGAACGTTGTGCGATTACTTCGTGAACGGGCTGGCCGCCAGTTTCTTGAGGTCATCCACGAGCTTCATCGTGGCTTCCTTCGGACCGGCCAGCTTGATCACCACAGGACCGCTGCCTTCCACAGGAATCAGCGCGCCAATCAGCGCGTAATTTTCCTGGGGGCCGAGGCCACCGAAAGGATCGGTGTAGGTGCCGGTGCCGGTGAAAATGGTGATCTTCTTGCCCGCAACTTCGGCGGACTCTTGATTCACATCCACCGTGCCGCTGAGCTGGCCCTTCCAGCGCTGCACATTGGTTTCCACATCGCCGCCACCGAAGTGGAAGAAGATAGCCTCAAGAGGCTTCTCCTGGCCGGGAACGGTGACCTGAAGCACCGCCTTGCGCATGGCGCTTGAGGGCGGCACAGATTTCCAACCCGCAGGTGGGGTGAAGGCGAGGCCGTCCACATCCACCTTTGCGTCTTCAGCGAAAGCGATGGTGGAAAGGCCGAGTAACAGCGCGGTGAAAAGCGATTTCATAAGTAAGGGTGAGGGGCAACGAATTACTGCGTGACCTTGAGCACGCCGCGCATCAGCAACCAGTGGCCCGGGAAGGTGCAAAGGAAGGGATAATCACCCACGCCGGCAGGAGCGGTGAATTCGATGGTCTCCGTCTGGCCGGGCTGCACCAACTTCATCTTGGCGATGACATCGGGGGACTCTGGGGTGAAGTTCTTGGCCATGGCCGTCGGGTCGGTCATCATGGCGTTTACCGCCGCGCCGACCTTGTCCAGAGTGCCGGGATTGCAAAGCACGAAGTTGTGAGGCTGAGGGGCGAGGCCGCCAGCGTTGTTGAAGCTTACCTTGACTTTCTGGCCGGTTTTGACAGTGAATTCGGAGATGGCATAGCCCATCGGATTGGCCGGATGAGGCTTGAGTTCGATCACGGCATCGTCAGCACGAACGGCGCTGGCGCTAAGGACGAGGGCGGCGAATAGGGCGGAGCAGCGGGTCATTTTTTGGGGTCGGTTTGTTAGGATTTTGGAGGAAAGTTAATTCGAGAGGCAAAGAGGTCATCTTGCAACCGGTTTTCGTGACCGCCAATTGACCAAAAGCGGGCAATCGGCGATAGGTTGGCACCGCTCGTGCGTACCTCTACCAGCATGTCACCCTTTTTCTCCACTGAATCTCAAGGTCTCCAGCGTCGCGCCTTCCTTCGCGGAATGGGCACAATGATGGCGTTGCCGTTCTTGGAATCCTTTGGCCATCGCGCCTTCGCCGCTGCCAAAACCCAGGGCCCGCCGCTGCGCATGGCGTTTCTCTATGCGCCCAATGGTGTGAACACCACCGAGTGGTTTCCGCGCGGCCAAGCTGGCAGGGGCTACGAGTTTGGACCTTCGATGAAGGCGGCGTTGGAGGCGCATCGTAACGATCTCAGCATCATCAGCGGCCTCTGTCACGACAAGGCGCGCAGCAATGGCGATGGTGGTGGCGATCACGCGCGTGCCACGGCCACCTTCCTTACCGGCGTGCAGGCCAAGAAAACCGCTGGGGCGGACATTCACCTGGGCGTGTCCGTCGATCAGATCGCGGCGGAAAAAGTTGGCCATCTCACCAAGCTTGGCTCTTTGGAAATCAGCACGGATGGGCAGCGCAGCGCAGGCCGGTGCGATTCCGGTTACAGTTGTGCTTATCAGTTCAATCTTTCCTGGCGCAATGAGTCCACGCCGATGGCTCCAGAAATGGACCCACGGCTGGTGTTTGAGCGCGTTTTCGGTGCAGGTGCCGGCGGTAATACGCCCGAAGCCAAGCGCCGCCGGGCCATGCAAAAGGGCATGCTCGATACCGTGCTGGCCGATGCCAAGACCCTGCAAGGCAAGGTGAATGCCCAGGACCGCGCGAAGCTGGACGAGTACTACAGCAGCGTGCGTGACATCGAGACACGCATCGAACGCGCCGAAAAGCTGACCAAGGCACTGCCTCCCGGTACCCAGGTGCCCAGCGGCATCCCGGACAACTACGAGGAGCACATGCACACGATGTTTGACATCTTGACGCTCGCGTTCCAAACGGACAGCACACGGGTGAGCACTTTCCTCATGGCTCATGATGGCAGCAACCGCAGCTTCCCTGAACTCGGCGTGCCGGAAAATCATCACGGCATCTCGCATCATCAGCGCGATCCGGAAAAGCTGCGCAAGATCGCCCTCATTGACCAATTTTATCTGGGTCAATTGGGCTATTTCCTGGGCAAGCTGAAATCGATCAAGGAGGGCGATGGCAACCTGCTGGACAATTCCATGATCGTGTACGGCAGCGGCCTAAGCGATCCTGACCGCCACGACCACAGCCACCTGCCGGTGATTTTGGCTGGTCGCGGTCGTGGCACCCTCAATCCTGGCGCGCATGTCGCCCTGCAGGGCAGTGAAACGCCAATGACCAATCTCTACCTCGCGCTGCTCGACCGCATGGGCGCGCCAGCGGAACGGGTGGGGGATAGCACGGGTAAGCTGGAAGGGATTTGAGGAAGAGGATATAAGGGGTAAGAGAAAAGGCGGGAGCGAGGTTCGCCGTGGCCGCTCGCTCGTTAGTTCTGTCTCCTTACCCTTTTTCCCTTCAATGCCTTCCGACATCCTGTTCGAGGACAAGCACCTCATTATGGTGAACAAGCCGCACGGGGTTCTCTCGCATCCGAACCCGAAGGATGATCCCGGCGCGCCGCCGCGCTGTGCCTTTGACGGACGCTATGACTTTGAAACCAAGTGCTTCCATACACCGGCAGGATTGGTGTGGCTGATTCATCGGCTGGATCAGGATACCTCGGGCGTGTTGCTCGCGGCGAAGGATGCGAAGTCCGCCATGGCCTGCCGCCGTGCCTTCGAGGAGGATCAGGTGCGCAAGACCTATGTGGCGCTCACGGTCGGTGGCGGATTCAAGCCCGAAGGCGTGTGGTTAGATCATCTCGCCACGGTACGGCAAAAGAATAAGGTGCGCACGGCGGTGGACAAGACCCGCCGCCCGAACGCCGAAGCACGCTTCAAGTTGTTAGGCTATTCGCCGACTCAGCGCCTGTCATTGCTGGAGGTGGCATTGGTCACCGGCAAGACCCATCAGATCCGTGTGCAGGCGGCGTCGAGACAGCATCCTATCCTCGGCGATGATGTGTATGGAGACTTTGACTTGAACCGGAAGCTGCGCAAGGAGCTCGGCCTTAAGCGTCTTTTCCTTCACGCCTCCCAGTTGCAGGTGCTGCATCCGGAGACAGGGAAGGTGCTGACTGTGGATGCGCCGTTGCCTGAGGCGCTAAGACAGGTGTTAGGGGCGGCGGGATTGGGGTAGAACGAATTTGGGATTCGTACATGCATTGATCGGGCCAGAGTTGTTAAGGGAACTAAGCGCTGCCCCTTGCAGAATTGGGGGAACGGGATTTCAATGTCCGATGACAACCCAATCTCAGGCGGAACAAAGGGTGTACGCAGAAATTAATCTCGCTGACTCCTATTGGCCGGACAAACCCGAGATGGTAGTCGTTCGAACTGAAGAGCGTGAGTCTGGTTGGTTGCTTTTTGGAACAGCAAGACTTGGTTGGAGACTCGAGAAATTAGCCATGCCCTCGCCGGCAATGGTCCGTATTTTGTTTCAAAAGCAGACGGCGCGTTATTTGAAATAGGCGCTGGGACTGGCATTGAAGAGCGCATTCGTGACATTGATGAGTCTTTGAAAGAGGCGGAACCCAGGGTAGCGTCGGCAACGCACCCATCAGGTTTTTGAGTGGTACGGACTGTTCAAACACAGTTGCCTCACCTCTTCACCCGCACATACCTCGTCATTTCCATGCGGGAAGCCAGTTCACGCACATGTACGGTCCATACGCCGGGATCTTCGTTGCTGGCGATGTCGAGCTTAAGGCTCAGGGTACCGTCTTTGGCGGCGTAATAGCCGTCGCCTTCCGCAGGCTTGCCATTGGCATCGCGTACTTCCACCTTAACGGGCACCATAGCTTTTGCGGGTGATTTGCGTGTGTCGGTGATGGCGATTTCCACGGTCACGGCGTTACCGGCCTTGGCGGTTTCCGGAGTGGTCACGGTCAGTTCCATCAGCGGCTTGGGCGTAATCATGAAGATGCGGCCATCGCAAGGCCCGAGGTCAACCTGCCAGGAGACACCACCATCCATACGCTGAGGCATCACGAGCGTTCCGCGCGTGATATCGTAAACATTCGCGTCCTGCGCGGGCAGCATGATGCGACCAGACGAGGGCAGGCCGTTCTCCATGACCAATCCGTGCTGGCCGACATAGGTGCCGAATTCGCGCTTGTCGTTGACCACGAAAACATAAGTCGTCTCGCCATACTTGCGCGTGCGCACGATGATCTCCGGGTTGTCGCATGAGGGGCTTGCCTTGAGTCCGAGGGCGTTCACTTGGGGGCCCAAAGTCTTCGCAAGCTCAAGGACCTTCGCCTTGTCCTGATCGGCTTTCTTGGTGCGCTTGAAACTGTACAGCACCAGATCGGCCTTTAGGGCGGGACAGAGGAACTCATCGGCCACGATCTTGCCGCCCTTCTTTTGCCACGCGGTGATTTTTGATACTAAGCTGGTAGTTAGTATATCGCACTCCGGCATGAACAGCACCTTGCGGCCATCCAGCCCGTTTTTCATGAGGGTCTCTTCGAACAGGATGTCACTCTGCACATGCGCATGCTGCAGCGCCAGCCACACATCTGCTGGCCAGCCGCTGTTGTTCCCGTATGCGCCGCGCTGGGCGAACATCTGGGCGGTGAAGCTTTCAAAGAAGGCCACTTCACTGCGCTCATCCGGGATTTGTCTGAGTGTGGGGCCAAGGGGTTCTACGACGTCATGAATCAGCTCCTTGAGTACATGCACGGTGTTGGAATTCGTATACCGGTAGGCGCCTGTGCTGTCCGTGGGCACCAGCGA
>JAQGPI010000145.1 GCA_028293175.1 Verrucomicrobiaceae bacterium
GCGAGAGGGGTATATGTATATATTATATATATTATTCATTCTCTTTACACTCCACCCCATGCTTTGGGCCTTCGACCCTTCGCTATGTTGAAACGCCGCTCCTGGCCCTGCTGATCGAACGATGGTGGTCGCCGGGGTTTTGCGTTGATCCATCCGTCCGTCCAGTCCACCAAACTATGGGTTTTCGTGGACGGTGGACGTGGACGGCATGTGATCGGAGGAGCGGAGGAATGCCACGACCGGTTGGGGACGAGCCTCTGGCCTCATCACTCGATTAGCAGCCGTGTGCGCGCTTTTAGCGCGTTCAGGACTCAGCCTGATCCCAGACGCACCAAAGTGCGCACAACCACTGCTAACGTCACAGGTGATCGACAAGGCTCGTTTTCAATACTTTGTGGTAGGGTTTGGCAATGGAGGTGGCTCACGCGCGTCCGTCCGCCAAGGTGCGGGCTTTGGCGGACGGCGGACGCGGACGCGGACGAACGGCATCCCCAGCATCCCTCTTAACCTCCAGTCCTGCCTCCCAGCACAGGTGCCGATGGCACGCGGACGCTGAGAATGAAGGCGATGATGTCCCAGCGTTGCTCTGGCGTGAGCGTGGCATCGTAGCTGATCATTGGCGTGCCGTTCATCCCTGTGGCCAGGATGCGATAAATGTCCGCTGGGCGGTCACCGCAGCGCAGATGTTCCTGGCGTAGATCGGAGGGTTTGCTGGGCAGCTTCCAGATGTCAGTCAACAATGGGGCGGAAGGGCCGTTGCCGTCTGCCTGCGCGCCGTGGCAGACAGCGCACGCGTTGTTGTACAAAATCTTACCGGGGGCGACATGAGCGTCGCGTGCTGAAGCTTCCGACATCCATGGAGGAACTGCCTCAAAATGCATGGGCTCACCGTAGTTTTCCAGCTTGCGCCAGCGGCGTGAAAACGACTTCACGTACTCAACCACCGCCCGCAATTCATCGTTACCCAGCACGGTGAACATGCCCATGGCTGTGCCGCTGAGACCACCGCGTATGGTCCGCTGCAAGTCAGCATCCGTGGGCAGCATGCCGAAGGGAGTGGTGCGAAATTTGAACATACCTTCCCGAAACGACCTGGGCTTCGGCATCAGTCCTTTGCTCCATTCGCCGTTACCATCTCCGGAAGCGCCATGGCAGATCATGCAGTTCCGCTCATAGACATAGGCTCCTTCAGTCAACAGGGCGAGATCTTGCCCGAATGGCTCAACAGCCCGCGCGGCTCCGCTGAGGACGAGGGTAAAAACAAAAAGGAAGAGACGGTGACAACTCATGAGAGCGGGAAAAATTCCCTTATCATCAGTAAACGTCTCCTCGGTACGACGTGCTGCGCATGGATGGTGAATTATCCATCCGTTCTTGAGCCGAAAAAGGTTATTTGGTCACAGCCAGTTCGAAGCACATCATCTCCCGGTCGTTGCGCACCAGCAAATATCTGCCTGCGAGAACGGGATGATTCCAAGTCTTGCTGCTGAGCGCGGGCACGCGACCCAGCTCATGATAGCCTTGGGGTTGGGCCTCCACCAGCACCACGTCGCCACGTTCGTTTTGGATCAGGACGGTGTCATCCACGAGCAGGGATTGGCCTGCACCAAAGCGGCCATCTTTCCATAGGCGTTCGCCGGATTCGATGTCCATGCAAGCGAGGGCCCCATCATCCAGGCCGTAGAGGTGACCGTTATGCACATGCACGCTGTTGAACTGCGTTTTCATCTTGTGGCTCTTCCACAGTTCGGTGGCGGTGAACTGGCCATCGGCACCAGCTTTGATTTGCAGCATGAGGCAGCCCATCCCGTAGCCAGCGGAGAGAAAAATCTTGTCTCCGGGCACCAGCGTCGGTTGGGCCGCACGCGGCCAGTTGGGCAGGCCCCAGGGGAAGTCGAGCAAGGTCTTGCCAGTCGCTGGATCGTGGATGGTAAAGGTCTGCGCATTCGAAGAAAGAATCACGCGCTTGCCTGCCAGCGTCACCAGCGAGGGCGAGGCATAGCTGCTCTTGTCGTTGCCTGCTTTCCACAAGGGCGAGCCACTGTCACGCTGATAGGCGAACAGACAGGGGCCAACCTTGTCTCCGCCACTGACAACGACTTTGTCATCGAAGACCAAGGGGGCTACGCTCTTGCCCCACGTCAGATTCGGAAGCTGGTCATCGGTCAGCACATTGCGGGTCCAGATCTGGCTGCCATCAGCGGCATTGAGGCAATCGAGAATGCCAGTCGCACCAAGTGCATACACGCGACCATTGGAGATCGTCGGCGTTGAGCGCGGACCATCGCCACCCTGCCATTCAACGAAACGGACTTTCGGATGGGCATGCGACCAGACGAGCGCACCAGTGATGACATCATAACAGGTGACAAGCTCATCTTCGCCCCGCTGTTCGAGCGTGAAGGCACGACCAGCGGCAACGGAAAACGCGGCCCAGCCGAGGCCCACCGGCTGTTTCCAGAGGAGCTGGGGAGGGGATGCCGCCCAGTCGGGATTGAGGTGAGCTCCTTTGACCACACCATCGCGTGACGGACCAAAGAATTGCGGCACATCTGGAATGTCGGTGTGCGGAGGAAGGCTGGTGAGTTCGGTGGATTTTACCGGTGCGACGGTGACTTCATGTTTAGGAGTCCATTTCCACACGATGTTCGGCAGACCCGTGCCACTGACCGCACCATCCACACGGGTGGTGGCCTTGATCCCAAAAATGAGGGCGGCGACCACGGCAAGGCCTGCTACTCGTGTACGCCAGGGATACCGGCTGAGAACCAGAAACCAAAACAGGGTCAATATCAGCGAGAACAGAACGACAGCGGAAGTAGCCCAGCCTTTGAAGTTCGTCTCCATCTCCGTACGCAGACGAAGGGCAACGATGGCACCGGCGGTGAGGATGACCACGCCGACGAGGAATCCGAAGCGATGGCCACGAGGAGAGACGGCAGCGTTGTTCATGGGTGAAGGGCTAGCATACAGCGTGCATTACGCGGCAGCCAGTTCCAAGGGCTATGGAGCCTTCTTTAACCCCATTACAACTGTTCGCTCGTCTGAAAATCGGCGGAAGGCGCTGGCGGCGTGCTACGAGAAGTCCAAGCCGTCCACTTGCTGGTTCTCGGTGGCGCGCAGGCGGATGGTCATGTCGATCACCTTGTAATGGGCAGAGCAGGGCACAAATGAGAGGCACTCAAAATGGTTTCAGGCACGATTGCCTTGTATGCAGGTATCATGCCAGATGCTGCTTGCGGCGTTTTGGTGAGGGTGAAAAATTCTGACGGATGAAGTTGGCCCCACAATTGCTTATCATTAGACTTGCCTACGCTTTAAAACATCGCTGGCATCCCAATCATGCTTTTCGACAACTATCAGACTGAAGGGTTCTTCGACGAAATGTTTGAAGCCGATGGTTCACCGCGCCCGCATTATGCGCCGGTGTACAACGGGCTGCATCAGGTTCCGCAGGACGAATACAAGAACAAGCAGGCCGCGGTAGAACTCGCCTTCATGCGGGGCGGTGTGACCTTCACTGTCTATAACGACTCCCAGGGAACGGAGCGCATCTTCCCTTTCGACTGCGTGCCTCGCGTGATCCCCGTGGAGGAATGGGAAGTGATTGAGAAAGGCCTCATTCAGCGGCTCACCGCCCTGAACCTCTTCCTTCACGACATCTATCACCAGCAAAAGATCTTGAAGGACCGGGTGATTCCCGCGCAGATCGTGCTGGGTGCCAAGCATTTCCGCCGTGAGTTCATGCACTTCGAAGTGCCGAAGGACATCTACGTGCATATCTGCGGCAGTGACTTGATCCGGGACAATGATGGCAAGTACCTTGTGCTGGAGGACAATTTGCGCTGCCCGTCGGGTGCCAGTTACATGCTGGAAAATCGCTCGGCACTGAAGCGCGCCTTCCCCGATCTTTTCCGTGCCTCCGGCGTCTGCGCTGTGGACACCTATCCTCAGCAACTGCTGAAAAGCATGCAGTTCGTGGCACCAGTCAATTCGCCGCGTCAGGAGCATCCCAATGTAGTGCTGCTCACTCCTGGCGTGTACAACAGCGCCTACTTCGAGCATGCCTTCCTGGCTCGCCAGATGGGCATTCCCATCGTGGAAGGCCGCGATCTGGTGGCGCGTGACTTCAAGATTTACATGCGCACTACTTCCGGTCTTGTGCCGGTGGATGTGATCTACCGCCGCATTGACGATGATTTTATTGATCCAAGCGTGTTCCGGCCGGACTCATTGCTGGGCGTACCGGGGCTGGTCAATGCCGCCAGAGCGGGCAATATAACATTGGCAAACAGCATCGGGACCGGCATCGCGGACGATAAGGTGGTGTACTATTATGTACCCAAAATCATCAAATATTATCTGAACGAAGAGCCCATCCTTTCACAGGTGGAAACTTACCTTGCTTCGGAAACGCAAGACCGCACCTACATCCTCGAAAATCTCAATAAGCTGGTCGTCAAATCCGCCAATGAGGCTGGCGGTTACGGCATGCTGATGGGCCCGTGGGCCGCCAGCGAGGAGATTGAGGAGTTCCGCAAGAACATCATTGCCAACCCCCGCAACTTCATCGCTCAGCCGCCCATCTCGCTCAGCCGCCATCCCACCTGGGGAGAGGAAGGCTTCGGGGGCCGTCACATCGATCTGCGGCCCTACATTCTCTACGGCGAAAAAATAACCGTGACACCGGGCGGCCTCACCCGCGTGGCATTGCGAAAGGGATCGCTGGTGGTAAACAGCTCCCAGGGGGGCGGCTCGAAGGACACCTGGGTGCTGCAAAACAAAGTGACCGCCTGATTTTTTCCCTTCATCATGACTTTTACTTCTTCTATCAACAAGGCGGCCAATCCTCGCGAACAGATCGTGGACGGGCCCAAGAGCAACGTCATGCTTTCCCGCGTGGCGGCTTCCCTTTACTGGATGAGCCGCTATCTCGAACGGGCGGAAAACATCGCTCGCCTACTCGACGTAAACTTACAGCTCCTGCTCGATTTCGGCAAGGTTAGCGAAGAGGCGCTCAAGCAGCATTGGATCCCGGTGCTGCGCGCCTCAGGCGAGGAGGACATGTTTTTCCAAGTGTATGGAACAGCAGACAGTCGCAGCGTTGTGGAATTCCTGACTTTCAGTGAGCAAAACACCAACTCTATTTGCTCCTGCATCTATGCCGCCCGTGAAAACGGTCGGCAAGTGCGCGACCAGATTTCCCTGGAAATGTGGGAGGTGCTCAATGCTGCCTACCTCTTTTTGAAGGAGTCGGACGTGGACAAGGTATGGGCGAGGGGAGCGACTGAGTTCTTCGACCAAGTGAAGAACTTTTCCCACCTGTTCCAAGGACTGACAGACTCTACTTTCTCCCGTAACGAAGGGTACGAGTTCATCCAATTTGGCAAGTTCCTGGAGCGCGCCGACAAGACCTCGCGCATCCTCGACATCAAGTACCACATGCTGCTGCCGAAGGTGACGGATGTGGGCGGTGCGGTAGATACCGCCCAGTGGCAGGCGGTTCTGCGCTCCACTAGCTCGCTGGAAGCTTACCGGCGCTACTACGTGGCGGAAATCGTGCCGTGGAAAGTCGCGATGTTCTTGGTCTTCTCAGAGAGTTTCCCTCGCAGTATCCGCTATTGTATCGAACGCGTCGGCGAATTTGTCCACCTGATCACCGACACCCCTTCCGGCCAGTACCGCACAGAGGGGGAAAGGCGCTTCGGCAAGTTCCTTCAGCAGACGCGCTTCACTACGCCGGATGAGGTGCTGCGCGAAGGACTGCACGAGTTTCTTGAGCGAGTGCAGAAGGAGCTTCTGGCCGTTGCCGACCATATGTTTGATTCGTTTATGTACCATCCGCCTGTTGACATGGCCGCAGAAATCCGTCTCCATCAGCAGGAACAGCAGCAACAACAAGTCAGAGCCCCGGAGCCTCCGCAACCTCATAGAAATGGCCGTTGAAACACTTCCCGTCCCCACTACACCAGGTACGATACTTCCCGGCATGAGGCTGAGTGTTCGGCATTTAACGAGTTTTGTTTACGACGGTGCGTCGCGCGACAGTTACAATGATGCGCGCCTATGTCCCATTAGCGATCCCACGCAGCATTGTGAGTCGTTCGTTTTGAAGGTGGAGCCACATGTGCTGATCAATACTTACCACGATTTCTACCACAACCGTGTGGACCATTTTGAAATCCCTGACAACCATCCCTCGCTGAAGGTCGAGTCCACCGCTGTTGTTGAGACCCGCATAGATTCCCGCGGCCCGGTGAATGGAGCTTACCCTTTGAGCTCTCTGGATGATCCCAGCATTGAGGAGAACTATTTCGATTTCCTCACCGAATCGCATTACGTGTCGCAAGATCCGGAGGTTTGGCGTGTTGGCATCGACTTGCTGCCCAGTGGCGTGCAAGATTTGTGGAAAGACAGTGTGACCATTGGCACCTTCATTTTCCGCAATTTTAAGTATGAGTCGAGGTCCACGAATGTACATACCCGCATGATTGAGGTGCTGCGTGAACGCCGGGGCGTGTGCCAGGACTTCGCACATGTGATGATAGCGATTTGCCGCACCCAGGGCATCCCGGCGCGCTATGTGAGCGGCTACTTTTTTAATGAGAAGAAAGGCAAGGAGGATGTGGAGGCCTCGCACGCCTGGGTGGAAATTTTCCTGCCGCATTTCGGCTGGAAGGGCTTTGATCCCACCCACAACCGTGAAGCTGACGAACGCTACATCAAGCTGGCCGTGGGCCGTGATTACGCCGATATCCGGCCGATCAGCGGCAGCTTCAGGGGCAAAGGCACGAAGGCGATGGTGGTGGATGTGCGCGTTGA
>JAQGPI010000174.1 GCA_028293175.1 Verrucomicrobiaceae bacterium
ACGCGGTCAATCTAGTGGCTGTCATCAACGTTGGCGATTGGAAGACAGTGGACGCCGCGGCACCTCCCTCGGGAACCTTTCCCGGCCTCATGGTGTTCCCAGGGAGCGTGCTCAAAAATGAGCCTCAGCCTGCTGTGGGCGCTTATCGACGCACCACTACAGACGACCTCCCTAACGTAATCAAACATATCTTTGGCCTTGGTTCAGATCCCCAGACTCCTCATGAAGTCTGGTTCTACTACGTGCAGGATGGCGACCACGCCAAATATGCTGGAATGGGAGTACTGGGCTGGTAACGGCCGCAGATTTCCACATTCCCGTGCGCGAAAAGCCGGAGTTTTGTGAACAGTAGCGAGGTAAACCTACACGTTCTGCACCAGCAACGCCGCCGCCGCTGCCTTGATCGCAGGCAGCTTCTCATCTTCCAGCGGTGCGAGCAACGGCAGGAAGGGGCCTGTGTCCGCGATGCCAGCCAGAGCTACGGCATGATGCAGCACAGGGATGGGACCGAAGCCGTTGCGCAGGTCTTCCATAGGCTCGTAGATTGCGCGAATGGTTTCAGCCTTGGCGTAGTCGCCGGACTGGATGGCATGCAGCATATTGGTCGTTGGCTGCGGTGCCACGCACACGCAGCCGGAGGTGTAGCCGGTGATGCCGAAATCGCGCAGATGGATGATGGCGGGCTGCTCGCCGATGCCGCTGACAATCAGCTTGGGGTCCACCAGCGTGATCAGCTTGCTCAAATAAGGATCGTTGGCCGTGTCTTCGCGCACGATGGCGTACTTGATCCACGAAATGACGCCTTCGTTAACGAGTTCGGCAGCGGCTTCCGGCGTGATGTAACCGGCATCCTTGATGTAAAGCACGGCTGGAATGCCCGAGCGCTTCACGAAAGCGCGCACAGCCACCTGAATGCCTGCGGCCTTGGCAGGGAACAACGTGGGAAGGATCATCGCGGTAGGGAATTTAAAGTCCTTCAGGATGTCCGCTTGGTCGATGATGCTGCCATAAAACGGCCCCACGGAGGGCACCATGATGGTGGTGGGAGCGGCGGCATCGGTGAGATACTGCAAGAGTTGCGGGTACTCGCTCACCGCGATATTGTAAAGGTTGGCATTCCCGCCGTACAGCATCGTGCGCACGCCACCGGCTTCCAGATGCCGGATGATCTTCGTGTTCTCTTCGTCGTTGAGCGTAAGGTCCGCAGAACGGGCCAGCGGTGGCACGGCTACAACAGAGGAACGAAGGTCTTCGACGGTGATGGGAGTGGTTTGCATCGGGGCAAGAAGACTCAAGCAATAAAAGAAGTGGTCAAGCAAGTTTGGCCTGTGTCACAACGGCACGCCAAAAAGCCCGTTTGTGACAGTTTGGCGCTGAGCTTGTCTCATGGAAGCCCTTCAGGTCCAAGTCGTTCAGACTCTCGGTCCTTGATGCGACTAGGGGCGCAGCGGCCCACCACCCTCTTGGCACAGGATTTGCCAAGAGAAGTAGAGGCAAGACCCCACCTCCCGAACTTTAACCACACCACTTTCCCTTTATGAGCAAAATCCTTGGAATCGACTTGGGTACCACCAACTCCTGCATGGCCATCCTTGAGGCTGGCAAGCCCCTGGTGTTGGAAAACTCCGAAGGTGCCCGCACCACCCCTTCCGTTGTCGCATTCACCAAGAGCGGCGAACGCGTTGTCGGCCAGGCCGCTAAGCGCCAGGCTATCACTAATCCCCGCAACACCGTCTTCTCTGTGAAGCGCTTGATGGGCCGCAAGTTCTCCGAGCTTTCCGACGTGGACAAGAACGTCCCCTACAAGATCGTCGCCGCCGCCAATGGCGATGCGTGCAGGTGGAAGTGGGCGGCGAGACGAAGACTTACAGCCCGCAGGAAGTCAGCGCGATGATCCTGACCAAGCTGAAGACTGATGCTGAAGCTCGTCTTGGCGAAAAGATCACGGAAGCCGTGATCACCGTGCCTGCTTATTTCAATGATTCCCAGCGTAACGCCACCAAGGCTGCTGGCGAAATCGCTGGTCTTAATGTGCGCCGCATCATCAATGAGCCCACCGCTGCCGCCCTCGCTTACGGCCTGGACAGTAAGGCTGATGAAAAAGTCGCCGTGTATGACCTTGGCGGCGGTACTTTCGACATCTCCGTGCTGGAAATCGGGGACGGCGTCTTCGAAGTGCTGGCCACCGATGGCGACACCCATCTGGGCGGCGATGACTGGGACCGCAAGATCATCGACTGGATCATCAACGAATTCAAAACCGAGAGCGGTATCGATCTTGGCAAGCAGCCTGACGCGCTCCAGCGTATAAAGGAAGAAGCTGAAAAGGCCAAGATCGCCCTCAGCTCCGCGCAGAGCTATGACATCAACCTGCCGTTCGTGACTGCCGACGCTACCGGGCCGAAGCACATCATGAAGACCCTCAGCCGCGCCAAGATGGAGCAGATCTGCGATGATCTCTTCGAGCGCACGGTGAAGCCGGTCCGCGATTGCATGGCCGCCGCCAAGGTGGACGCCAGCAAGATTGATGAACTCGTGCTCGTGGGCGGCATGACCCGCATGCCCAAGGTGGTGGAAACCGCCCGCAAGCTGGCTGGTAAGGATCCTCACCAAGGAGTGAACCCCGACGAAGTGGTGGCTATTGGTGCCTCCATTCAAGGCGGTGTGCTCAAGGGCGATGTGAAGGACGTACTCCTGCTGGACGTTACTCCGCTCACCCTCGCCATCGAAACCGCTGGCGGCATCGCCACCCCGATGATTCCTCGCAATACCACTATCCCGAAGCGCCACAGCCAGGTGTTCAGTACCTATGCGGACAATCAGACGGCGGTGGAAATCGTGGTCATCCAGGGCGAGCGCCCGATGTCCCGCGACAACAAGAATCTCGGCAATTTCCGCCTCGAAGGCATCCCGCCGCAGCCCCGCGGCACGGCTCAAATTGAAGTGACCTTCGACCTTGATGCGAACGGTATTCTTAATGTCAGCGCCAAGGAAAAGGTGTCCGGCAAGGAACAGAAGATCAGCATCGCTGGCAGCTCCGGCCTGAGCCAGGATGAGATCGAAAAAGCCAAGCGCGACGCCGAGGCTCACGCTGAGGAAGACCGCAAGCGCAAGGAAGTCGCTGAGGTGAAGAACAAGGCTGAAAGCCTGTCCCACGAAGTTGAGAAGAACCTCAAAGAATGGGAAGGCAAGGTCCCTGCCGATCAGCTTACTCCGCTGAAGGACAAGATCACCGCCCTGAAGTCGGCCGTAGAGGCTGATGACCATGACCGCATGAAGAGCGGCGTGGAAGAACTGGAACAGCTCTTTGCAGCCGCCTATCAGGCCGCTGCAGCCGCTGGTGCTGGAGCAGCCCCTGGTGGCGACACTGAGCCAGGGGGAGCGCAGGAGCCTGCTGCCAGCAGCGCACCCAAAGGCAATGTTGTGGATGCCGACTTTGAGGTTATGGATGGCGAGAAGAAGGCCTAACAACAACCTTCGCTACAACTTACCACATGGCCAAAAAACCCAAGATCAACCCGAACCGCAACATCACTCGCGCCGTTGTTTATGGCGACGATGGGCAGCCCAAGTCCTCGGGTTGGATGGTGCGGTTCAACCGCCGCGGCAAAAGTTACCAGTCTTTCTTTGGCGATTCCAAGCACAGTGGCGAAAAGAAGGCCCTTGCTGCTGCCCGTCTGGATCGCGATGCCAAGGAAGCCAAGTACAAGCCCCTTAGCGTCGTGGAGCGTTACTCAAAGCCCAGCACGCGGAATTCATCTGGCACCGTCGGTGTCCGCTGGACAAACCGTGTGATTAAGAAGGGCCGCAAGAAGTACGAGTTTACCTTTGCTATCGCCACTTGGTCGCCTGCTCCCGGCGAGCGGCGCACGGCCACCTTTTCCGCCGACAAGTATGGCAAAGAAGAGGCCTGGAAGCTCGCTTCCGAGGCGCGCCGCAAGGGCCTGATCGAAATGAAACGCAACGAGAAAGCCCGCCTTTCCGCCTAACCTTTATCCGCAACATCTCTCCATCATGAACCTCACTGCTGATTCTTTGCCTCCATGTACTTTTGTGCGTCGGCCTGGCCTTGCACTGATGGCTCTCATGATGGGAGCGGGCGCTGCGCTCACAAGTTGCGGTAAAAAGGACGAGGAGCCCGCCAAGGCCCCTGCCACACAGCAGGAAGCAGCGCCTACGCCGCCAGTGACTGAGGCTCCCAAGCCTCCGGTTGCTCCGGCTCCCACACCTGCGCCTGTTGAAAAACCGGCTGCCACGGCACCGGCAACACCGCCAGCAGTAGCGCCTTCTTCAGCTCCCGATCCTATGGTCAAGGAGCTCAGCCAGCGCG
>JAQGPI010000178.1 GCA_028293175.1 Verrucomicrobiaceae bacterium
GGAGGAAACACCTTGTTGTGAAGGCGTCGTATCGTTGAGGCCGTCCTCGCCCACATCATCATCTCCCACCCTGCCTTCAGCGATGCTCATGTAGCCTGAGAGCGGCTTGCCAGTCTGAAACATGGTCTTGGGAATGTGTATGACATAGTATCCCGGGGGCAAATCAATGAACTGGTACTTGCCTGTGCTACTGGTAATGGTACTGCCAATTGGCAGGTCTTGCTCGGGCGTCTGCCAGTCATGATAGAGCTGCACAGTGACATTGGGTACACCTTCGCCAGTGTTGGCCACGCCATCGCCGTTCGCGTCAAAGAACACGAGGTTACCCAAGCCTACGCGAATGTAGAAACCGAAGTCGACGGTCAGGTCAATCTCACTGTCTGCCGCATCATCAGAAATCGAATCAAGGCCCGTTTCGAAGGTTAAGCCGGTGGGTGCGTGACCGGCGACCAGCGTTACAGGATCACAGCGCACGCCAGTCAGTTCGGGAGCCGGCATGTCCAGCCCCTTTTCTCCCGTGTCATCATCGCCCAGTTCATGCGCACCGGGCACGCTGAACATTCCCCGCAGGATGCCACTGCTACCGAACTGGCTGGGTGGAATGAATACCACATAAGAGCCCGGGACCAGATTGGTAAAGAGATAACGACCGCCGTTAGCGGTAGCTTGAGAAGCGATAGGAAGGCTCACACCTGGAGTCTGCCCGTTAGCGTATAGCTCCACCTGAACCCCATCAATGCCTTCGCCGTCATCGTAATGACTATTGCCATTGATGTCGTTGAAGACGAGGTTTCCGATGCCCATGGTGCCCGGTACATGGAAGGCGAAGTCAACGGTCATGTCGCCATCCGAATCGCCCAACCTGTCGTCGAGATCGCCGCCCGCAACGGATTCAGTGCCTGTTTGCGCATCCCCTGCTGGCTCGCCACCGGCAGAAAGGGTGATAACAGGGCTGCAAATAGCGCCGCCATGATCACCGGGTGCATAACCGTTGTTGTCGCCATCCATTTGGTTGTCAGTGGTGGTAGTACCAATGCTGGCACTTACCTGGAAGATGGCGAGCGGGCCACCCGCTGAAAAGTTCGAGGTGGAAATGACGGCCTGATAGCGGCCCGGCACAAGACCATCGAACAGGTAGTGTCCATACGCATCTGAATAGGTCCAGCCAACAAGCTGTTCGCTGCCGTCACTAAGATCATTGTTCGCGTCGCGCCAAAGCTCAATCCTCACATTAGGAATGCCAGGCTCGCTTGCTTGGTATTGGCCGTCGAAGTTTTGATCGTTCCACACTTGGCTGCCGAGCGAACAGATGGCCGCTGGGGTGATATTTTTTGGGCCAAACGCCACATCGCGAATACCTGGGAAGGTTTCGTTTGCAGGGCCGGGCGGCGTTGGCATCACCAATTCGCAGAACGCAGGTGCGATATTAGCGGCAGCCGCAGGATCAACCTTGATCAAGGCAGACGAAAGGAAGGAACCATCATGCACGCTCTTCACCCAGCGATAGCCGCACACATAGAGCAGGCCATTGACTGGATCGAGCTTGAGATCTTCCGTGTCGACGCTGCCGAGACCGGCGTTGTCAAGGTCCGCAACCAGTTGCGGTGCACTGGGCAATGCAGGATAAGTCAGCGAAACCTTGAACACCTCCCCCTCGCCGCTGGTGACACCGTACAAGACGGTGTCGCGAATTTCGATGCCACTGATAATGGGTGCCGCTTCTCCGCCACTGACCATGCTCCCCACCTGCGCTGCCGTAAGTAGCGTATTCATGTAAACGCCAGTGCTGGCATTGTAACGCTCCACCTGGAAGGTGCTGCCATTTTTAACAAGTAGGTACAGGTTTGCATCCGGGCCAAAAGCGATGTCACGGGCGGACTTCGCAATGAAGGCGTAGGGAGCTCCGTCCAGGGGCACACCGGGAGTCAAACTGGTGTTCAGCGGTCCCGCATAGCGAACCACACGCGATCCCAGCGGATCGAGCACATAGAAGTTGCCGTCAGGACCGAAGACAAATTTGGAAAGCTGCTGAATACCTGGAAGGTTGCTCAAAGCGACTCCCTGATCGACTCCGGCGGCGTTGATTTTGCGGATATTGCCCGCGCCGAGATGGCTCACGTACCAGTTGCCATCGGGGCCGAGTTCGATGCCCCAAGGCACATCACCACTGTCGCCATTACCCTGACTGGCGTTGTTGCCGAAGGGACGCTTGAACACAGAGCTAAAAGCACCACTGTCCGGATGATAGATATGCACTGCATCATCATTGGCCACACTGGCGAAAGCGCCGAGAGCCGAACCAATTAGGCCGAAATCAATGGTCAGATCCGAATTGGTACTGCCGCTACTGCCCGGCTCGGTGAACGCCGCCAGCGTGATTACGGGGCTATAAATAGGACCTCCGCCGGTCTGAATGCCGTTACTGTCATTATCCACGCCGTTGTCGGCAAGGCTGGCAACTGGGGTCGCTAGCGGCGTCGCAGGAGCCGGCGTAGGCAGGCGCAGGTAATACTTACCCGGCAACAGCCCAGAGAAGAGGTAGGCACCATTGCTATCCGTTGTGGAGGTAAGAAGCAATGCGTCATCCGTGCCGCCCGCCTTGCCGTCCGCACCGGCGTTGAACAACTGCACCAACACGCCAACTATGCCGGGTTCACCAGCATCGCGGAGGCCGTTGCGGTTCAAATCATTCCAAACCAAATTACCCACAGACAAGCCTTGAAACAGACCAAAATCAACGGTGAGATCTGTGTTTGCATTGGCATCTTCAGAAGTGGGCTCGGCACCTGCCGCGAGCGCTATGACAGGGCTACGCAAAGGCGTACCGCTGCCGCCTGGCTGTGATCCATTATTGTCATTGTCGATGCCATTGTCTGCCGTCACCACGTTAGATGAAGCCAATGGCAGCGCGGCCGTGAGGATCACCTTCACCCAGTAGCTGCCCGGCGAAAGATTATCGAAGCGGTAGCTTCCATCGGCGGGAGTGGTTTGCGTTGTGCCTGCCTGCACATCATCCGCCGTATACGGTGTATTATCCGCTCCAAGAGTGAAGAGCTGCACGCTCGCACCCGCGACACCTGATTCGCTCGCCTCATGCAAGCCATTACCGTTGGCGTCGTTCCATACTAGATTGCCAATAGACAGGCCAATAACATTGAAAGTGTAAGTCTTTGTACCTGTGCAGCCGATTCCATCGGTGACTTTCACCGTAATGGAAGCGCTGCTGGTAGTGACTGGAGCCGTGCCAGAAATCACACCAGTGGCTGAATCCAACGTGAGGCCACTCGGCAATGTCCCGCTGCTCAATGTCCATGAAAGTGTGCCTAAGCCGCCGCTGCTCAAAGCTTGGCTGTAGGTTCCACCCACAACTGCGTTGTTCAGCGTAGCAGGGCTGATGGCGAGTGTGGGGCAGGTAGGCGCCAGAGTATAGGTGATGATCCCGGAGCAACCGTTCGCATCGATTGCCTTCACGGTGAAGGTTTGCGAAGTGGTACTTGAGGGAATACCGCTGATGAGTCCGGAAGCGCTTAGTGTGAGGCCGCTCGGCAGCGTGCCGCTGGTGACTGCCCAGGCAACAGCACCATTGCTGCCAGTGGTGCTAAGCGTCTGGCTGTAAGAGCTGCCTGTGACCGCTGCCGGCAACGTGGCCGGAGCAAGCGTTACCGTACCACAGGCCGGAGCCATGGTGTAGGACGCTGTACCTTTGCAACCGTTCGCATCCGCCGCCTGAACAGTAAAGGTTTGAGAAGCCGTGCTCGTGGGCGTGCCACTCAAGACCCCACTCGTGCTCGCGGAAAGCCCGGCAGGAAGCGCGCCGCTCAAAACTGTCCAGCTATACGGAGCGCTGCCGTTGCTACCGCTAAGTGTCTGAGTGTAAGCGGTGCCCACGGTCGCTCCAGGCAGCGTGGCTGGAGCGACGGTAATGACGGGACATACCGGAGCCATCGTGTAGGCGGCGGTCGCCTTGCAGCCGTTCACATCCGTCGCCTGCACCGTGAAGGTCTGCGAGGTAACATTGGTGGGAGTGCCGCTCAGCACCCCGCCACTGCTCAAGGTTAGTCCGGTTGGTAACGATCCGCTCAACACAGTCCATGTGTAGGATCCGCTGCCACCAGTCGCCGTCAGCGCCTGCGAATACGCAGCGCCCAAGGTTCCGTTGGGAATTAAAGCAGGCGTGACCGTCACCGTGGGGCAGACCGGCGCGAGGGTATAGCTCTTGCTGCCAATGCATCCATTCGTATCCGTCGCCTTCACTGTGAAAGTCTGGCTAAAGGTTGAAGTAGGCGTGCCGCTGAGAGCGCCGCCGCTGCCTAGAGTTAGCCCTGCTGGAAGCGTGCCTGAGGAGAGTGTCCAGGTATAAGGCGAAGCACCTCCACTGGCGCTGAGCACCGCACTGTAAACCGTGCCCACCACCGCGCCGGTCAGTGTTGCAGGAGTCACTGTTACTGTGGGACAGGACGATAACACAGTGTAGGTCATATTGCCTTTGCAGCCGTTCACATCGGTCGCTCGCGCTGTGAATGTCGCACTCGAATTGCTGGTGGGGGTACCGCTGAGGACCCCGCCGGTGCTCAATGTAAGGCCGGTTGGCAGGGACCCGCTGAATACCGTCCAAACGTAAGTCCCTACGCCGTTGCTGGCCGAAAGCATCTGGCTGTAAGGTGTACCAACAACGGTAGCTGGCAGCGTGGCAGGCGTCACTGTGATGGCCTGGCAGGCGGGAGATACAGTGTAAGTCGCCGCGCCCGTGCATGCATTTTTATCTGCGACCTGAAGCGTGAAGGTCTGCACGGCACTGCTCGTGGGCGTGCCGCTGAGGAAGCCTGCGCTGCTCAAAGTCAATCCTGCAGGCAACGTGCCGCTCGATACCGTCCATGTATAAGGCGAGGTGCCACCCGTGGCCGTCATCGACTGAGAGTAGGCACTGCCAATGCTGGCGGCGGGAAGAGAACCCGGGGTTACCGTTACCACCGGGCATCCTGGCGACATCGTGTAACTTTGCGTTCCCACACAGCCATTATTATCCACGACTTTGACGCTGAACGTCTGGCCCGCATTGCTGGTAGGAGTACCGCTAAGGACTCCGGCGTTGCTAAGAGCCAGACCGGACGGCGGGGTGCCGCTTAGCAACGAATAGACGTAAGGCGAGGCTCCCCCGCCAGCCGTTATGGTTGCACTATAGGGCAGACCTGCCGTCGCCGAGGGAAGGCTGGCGGGCGTGAAGGTAAGCGTCGGACAGCCGATGGCCAGAGTACAGATTTGCATGCCGCCGCACACTCCGGCATCCGTCGCACCAATACCGAAACTGAAGGTGCCTGTGGATAGCGGCGTGCCGCTCACCACCCCTGCGTTGCTCAGCGACAAGCCCGAAGGCAAGGTGCCACTAATCACACCCCAGGCATACGGTCCAGTGCCACCAGTTGCCGTAAGCGATTGAGAATAGACCGAGCCGATGGTGCCGGCAGTCAAGGCTGTCGGCGTGATAGTGATGGTAGGGCAAGTGGTGAAGCCGAAGTCAATCGTGTTCTCTGCATTGCTGGTGCCGCTCGTCCCAGGCTCCCCGGCCGCTGTCAAAGCGAACGCAAAGCTCACGCTGGCTGCTCCGGCACCACCGGTCTGGGTCCCATCGTTGTTGCTGTCTGTGCTGTTGTCAGTCCCTGTTGTAGAGCTGGCACGTGGGTAGGTGCCATTCGGCGTCACCTTGATTCGGTATGTGCCGGGTTGATACACGCCGAAGCCGTATGCACCACTGGCATTGGTCGTGGTGGTGACTGCTGGAGTGAAGGAAAGACCCGAGCTGTTGACGAGTTCCACTGTCAGGCCTGAAATACCCGTCTCGCTAGCATCCTTGATGCCGTTGTTGTTGGCATCATACCACACGAGGTTGCCTACCGTAAAGCCTGTGAACAAGCCGAAGTCCACGGTCAGGTTTGTGTTCGCATCTGTATCGCCATCCGTGATCGATTCCGTGGCTGGAGACAGCGTAATCATGGAACTGTAAAGCGGAGTGCCCACACCACCTGGCTGGGAGCCATCGTTATTATTGTCTACATTATTATCCGTCGTCGCGGGCGTGCCTGAAGTAAGCGGATAGGAGGCGGGAGGCGTCACCTTCACGTAATACTTGCCGGGAGGCACGCTGCTGAAGACGTATGCGCCCGTAATACCAGTCACAACATTGCTGCCCACCTGCGCATCATCCGCCGTGCCGATGGTGCTGTCTGCGCCGATGTTGAAGAGCTGTACGGTCACGCCGCCGATACCGGTTTCACCCGTGTCCTTGATGCCGTTGTTGTTGGAGTCGTTCCATATCAGATTGCCGATGGACATATTCACGGTGGCGACCGTCACAACATAGTCCTCCACTTCGCCGAATCCGCTCGCGCCTGTTGGTCCAGGACTGCTGGTCGACGTTAGGCGAACACGCACACCGATAGTACCCGATTTGGCAGTTACGGGCGCCGTAAAATTGATGGCCACGTTGGAACCGCTGACGCCGTTCGCAACCGTCTGGTTGGTGGCCACCTGCTCACCTGCGTCTGTCAGATCGCCATCCCCATTGAAGTCAATCCACGCATTCAGATAGGCCGTGGAACCGTTAGTATTGGTGACGTTGACAACCATGCTAGCAGCCTGCCCCGGAGTGAGGGTTGAAGGCATTGTGACTCCGTCATCATCATCCACCCCCGTATTGTCATCCGCCGTCGCTGTGGCATTCGCCTGGGTGTATTCACCATCCACCAGCGCGCCCATTCGCAACGAAACATACGCGGTGCTGCTGACATCGCCGAACAGCGAGTAGTCGCCGTGATCCTCATTCACCTGACAAGCCTCAAACTGCATTGCGCCGCCGTAGATGGAATTGCCGGAGATCCCTGACGACAACGCCGAGGCCACCGCATTGGTACGGTTAAGCTTGTAAAGGTTCGAATCGCCCTGGGCATAGATACTGCCGTAGCCGTCGCCAATGAGACCATAGATATTCGGGATGGAACTGCCGCTGGTGTTCACCATTTCGCCTACCACCTGCATGGTGCTGGAGCCGGCAGGCACCTTGTACAGATAGAATTTGGAACCGCCCACGGCAGCGTAGTAGAGATCGGCGCCGACAAACGCCAAGTCACCGCCACTCGCAAGATTTTGACCGTTCGGTGTCGTTGCAGGCGCATCAAAAAGCAACGCCACGGGCGAAGTGCTACCGGTGTTAAGGCCTGCGATGTTGAAGGTGTAGATACCTCCGTTATCAGAACTGCTCACGTAAGGGATGCCGTCACCATCAAAAACCATACCATTGAACTTCCCATTCACTGATCCTAGCTTAGTGACCGCACCGGTAGTGGAGCTGATGAGAAACACTGTGGTGCCGCCACTGGCGATTTCGATGCCGTAGAACTTGCCATCTGGCGACCACGCCAGATCAAACAGCGTATGA
>JAQGPI010000204.1 GCA_028293175.1 Verrucomicrobiaceae bacterium
TAAATGCGGATGGGCGCTCAGGTCCTCCACCTTCCAGCTGTCCCCGAGCATGGCTTGAATCTCCTGCGTCTTGTGGGCATTGGCGGTGGCAACGAGGAGCGTGCGGATGTTCATGGCGGCAGCCACCGCTAGCACAGGCGATGCGGCCACGCCAAGCGCGCATTTCCAGATGAGATGTGACAGAGTTGCCAGCAAAAGGTCTTGGTGCCGGGACAAAGAGAACTTGTCACGGCATTTGCACCCGCCTTCGAACATGCTACTATCTCCACCCCCGCCTTCGCAGGCGGCGTATTGTTTGAACCCCTCGCAACGGCACACTCACATGGGCAAGACACTCTTCGCAAAGGTCTGGGAATCGCATTCCGTAGGCAAACTCGGCAATGGCCAGACGCAGTTCCTCATCGACACGCATCTGGTGCATGAAGTCACCAGCCCGCAGGCCTTCGGCATGCTGCGCGATCTAGGTCTGAAGGTGGCTTATCCTCACCGCACCTTTGCGACGGTGGACCACATTGTGCCTACGCTCAGTCAGGTGGAGCCTTTTGCTGATCCTTTGGCGGCGGGAATGATCTCCGAGCTGCGCAACAATGTGAAGGAGTTTGGCATCACTTACTTTGGCCTTAGCAGCGGCAAGCAAGGCATCGTCCACGTGGTGGGACCGGAGCAGGGGATCACCCAGCCTGGCACGACCATTGCCTGTGGCGACTCCCATACCGCCACTCATGGTGCTTTTGGCGCGATTGCCTTTGGCATCGGCACCACTCAGGTGCGCGACGTGCTGGCTACGCAGACCATAGCGCTGAACCCGATGAAGGTGCGCCGCATCAATGTGGATGGCAAGCTGCCTCCCGGCGTGTATGCGAAGGACGCGATTCTGCACATCATCCGCCTGCTGGGCGCGAATGGCGGCATCGGCCACGCTTACGAATACGGCGGCAGCACCATTGATGGCTTCTCGATGGAAGAGCGCATGACCGTTTGCAACATGAGCATCGAAGGAGGAGCGCGCTGCGGTTACGTTAATCCTGATGACAAGACTTTTGAGTATCTGAAGGGCCGTCCCTACTCTCCGAAGGGCGCGGAATGGGATGCAGCGGTGGCCAATTGGAGCGCGGTGGCTTCCGATGCAGATGCGGTTTATGACGATGTGGTAAACATCAAGGCCTCGGACATCCCTCCGACCGTCACCTGGGGCGTGAGCCCTGACCAAGCCATCTCAGTGACTGAAAACGTGCCGCAGCCGAACGACATGGCCATGGGCCCCGTTCGCACTTCAGCTGAAGAAGCGCTGGTTTACATGAAGCTGCCTGCTGGCAAGCCGATCAAGGGTTCCAAGATTGATGTGGCCTTCATTGGCTCATGCACCAATGGCCGCTTGAGCGATTTCCGCGAAGTGGCGCGATACATCAAAGGCAAGCACGTGGCAAAGACCGTGCAAGCCATCGTGGTACCTGGTTCACAGATCGTCGATCACTTGGCGCGCCAAGAAGGCTTGGACAAGATCTTTACCGATGCTGGCTTTGAATGGCGCGGTGCTGGCTGTTCGATGTGCTTGGCCATGAACCCGGACAAGCTCGTCGGCGACCAGTTGTGCGCCTCTTCCAGCAACCGCAACTTCAAAGGCCGTCAGGGCAGCCCAACGGGCCGTACGATTCTGATGAGCCCCGTGATGGTGGCGGCTGCAGCCATCACTGGTGGTGTGGCAGATGCACGGGAAGTCTTCAGCCTCTAGAAGGTTCGAGGGCTTCAATTGCATCGCGTTCCGATAAGGGGTGCAATTGATGTGGCGTTTTCGGCTAGAATGATTATATTTTCTATAATTATTCTAGCCAGGGATGCCGCGTCCACTTCATAATCCTCCCGCTTCCTCGGCTGTCTTGGCCGACCAGTTGTGGTTTTCCTGTTCTTCTTGCAAAGGCGAGCTGAAGGTTCCTCTCGCGCTTGCGGATACCAAGGGTGCCTGTCCGCTTTGTGGGGAGGAAGTCCATATCCCCGCCCATTCCGAAAAGCGTAAGAGCGTTGCATGGCAAGGACAGAAGCCTGAGGCTACAGGCGGCGAAACGCTCCTGCCAGTTGATGACCCCGAACTCGACGGAGACACGCGAAAGTGCTTTCGAGGAGATCTCCATTTTCGTAGCGGGGCCACCCAACCGCTATCCTCTGCTCGGGGGTTTTTTGACGATGAAGAGGACTTGTTGGCTAAAGGGCCGATCGCTCGGAAGGAATCGGTCGCGGTAAAAATCCCTGAGCCCCCGAAAAGCTCCTTACTGGATGGAACGGAAGCAAAGTCAGGTATCCAGAGCTTCTCGAAGCCTTTGCGAAAATTTGTCGAACCCATTGCCACCTCCCTGCCTGTGACAGATGCGGTGGTGACCAAGGTATTACCTCTAGCGACAAAGATACTACTTCCGGTCATTGCTCCCGCGGCGGAGGAGACAAAGGAAGAGACCTCGCTGCTGGTGGTTAGCAGCCTGGAAAAAGACTCCAGTCTTTTCAAGCCTCTTCGAAAGTACCCTCCGAAGGAACGCCGCCGCGCAAAGCAAAAGTCCGAAGTCGCACGGCCGCCTCTACCCCAGGTGGTGGTAGGTCGTGAACAGGTCCCGGTGGAGCAGAGCCTGCCGCTGTTCACTGCTCCTTCGCAGACACCAGCAGTAGCCGCTCACATAGAGCCACCGCCAGCCGGGGTGTCGGAAGTTGCACCACCTCTACCCACAGTGGTGGAAATTCCTGAACAGGTGCCGGTGATGCAAAGCCAGCCACCTTCCGCCCCAGCGCATTTCACTCCTCCTTCGCCGGCACCGCCAGTCGCCGCTTATGTAGAGCCGCAGCCACCCGAGACGGCGCACATAGAGCCAGAGTCGCCTGTAATTGCACAGGCGGTGCCTGAACCACTCGTGGCAGCGCATGTAGCGCCCGAGCCTGCCGTGTTGGGCTACGTAGCACCACCGCCCCCGGTGCTTGAAACGCCGGTGCTGCCAATGCCAGAGGCTATCCAAGTTGAGCCCTCTCTGGCGGTCGTGGTACAGCAGCATGATCCATTGCCACTGGTTTTGGAAGCGCATGTGGCGCCTGCTCCCAAACGGGTGACAGTTCTCAAGGCACTCGAACGAAGCGTAGCTATGCGACGCGGGAGCGATTCCCGCAGCGTTACCAATCGCTTGAAATATGCTGTTGCCCCCGTGGTTGTGCAGCCTGCGGCGACACAACCATTGTTGCTGCCGGTATCCGAACCACACCCGACCATTGAGCCCGAGCCGGTCATCGTTCCCGAGTCTTGTTTACCCGCTAACACGCCCGCGATTCATCAGGCGAACAGTGAGGTTGAGACAACTCCTTCTTGGGAAGTGTTGCCGCCAAAAAGGCTGGCCATTGCTGATTTGCTGGAGCCTAAACCCGTTGAACACGATGTTTCACCTGCCGTTATAGGAGGTGAGCCAGATGAAACGGAAGAAGCGCATCAACCAGTCCGAATCGGTGGAGTGGTCATGCCTCGGTACACTCTGGTGCCCCGAGGCAGCCAGCTCTGGCTGTGGATGCAACGGGTTGCGATCGGAATGCTGTGCCTTTTGCCCATGGTGGCGTTTTCCGGCCTTTACATGCCTTACGTTCGTCGAGTTGCTGCCTGGGTGGAGGTCGTAAAGCGCTCAAGAATCAGTCTTGAAGAGATCCGGCAGCAGACGGCCGCGAACCGTAGCAATCCTTCCGCCCAAGGCTTTAAGGACGATGCGCTTGCGGCAATGAAGCAGGAATGGACGAAGTTGACCACTCCCCAAAAAAAGACCGAAGGCAAAAATGCTATCACACGACCGGTGGTGTTCCGCTCATCCAAAACGGATTTTGTCAGTGCTAACCCAGAGACGAACTGGCCCCAGATACTTTTGCGCAATCACGGGGTATTCCACGGGCACTCTGCGATGGAGGGCGGCAGCAGCTTTCTGATTGAGGCTTCCGATGGCAGCCACTGGATCGCCACTTCTGCCCATTTGCTCGGCGAGGCGGGCGGCGTGGAGCCGCCTGTTCAGCCAGGTAAACTGGTGACGGATCTAGACCGCTGGCGAGCCCATTTGCCGGATAAAAACGACACTTTTGCAGAGGTTCTCGGTGGTCGGCAACTTATGACGGTGATCACGTCTGACTGGCTGGCGATGCGCCTGAGTTCCAACGATGCGGTTCTGCCTGTGAAGCCCCTCCGGCTGCGCCGCACCTTGTTGCAGCCCGACGAAACTGTGTACTTGGTGGGCCTGCCCTACAATGACAAGAGCGGAGCGAGCCAGCATGTATACCGGGGACAGGTGACCACCGCCAGTCCAGTGAACCCCAGTCAGTTCGCTGTGCTTGTGGAGGCGGGTGTTGACTTTTCAGGGTTCCGGGGAGCCCCGATTTTGGATGCCGAGGGAGAAGTGGTGGGTGTGCTCACAGATCGGTGGTCCACCATCCTTCTCGCTACGCGATCTGAATTACTCGCGCAGTTGATCGAGGGAAAATAGCTGGGAGGCGGTCTTGAAAGTTGTTTCGATTCTATTGGCAGTTCCAAAGGAGACTTTTTTTTATTCCATAATATCTGCCTTTGCTAATGCCAATCACCTCCCAAGGAGATCCAACTGCTCCTGAGCCCGCTGTTTCTTCGCCGCTTTTTTGTTGGGCCTGTGGAGTTAAGTTGGCAGTGGACGTCTCCATGCAAGCCTTTCTGGCCCTTGTCCTCAATGCGCCCAGGCACTTACTGCTCCTGGCAAAAGGGCTGAAAAAAAGTCAGCGGCGCAGTACCTCAGGGAAGAAGGAATCATACCGGTAGAAACTGAGAGACCGTGCCTTCAGGTCGATGTTCAGGAAGAATTTGAGCGTTCCCTCAATATCCTTCCTGGCTTGATGCCCGTGAAGATAGGGGACGTGTTTCTCCCGGCGTTTCGTGCGGTGGCGCAAACCGAAGTGGGTAGTGATTACTCAAAGCCTTCGCATCACTTCCTGGCGCTCTCACCGTTTATTTGGCTCTGGAGCTTCTATTTCCGTGAAACCGAAGGGGTACGGGCCAGTTTCAACGCCTACCGGTTGAAGCACATTGAGTTTGTGGAACGTCAGATCCGTTCCTCTCGTGAAGCCCAGGCGGTGTTGGACCGCCAGGAGCGCATGGCGAGCAGCCGTCCGCAGAAACCTCTCGCTCGGGCCGCCAAACAGGCGGTGGCCAGCGCACCACCAGGATTGCAACGTGTTGAGTCATCGTCACGTTCCTCCCGCTCCTCTCCGCAAGCAGCTTCCCCCCCCACCGGCCTCCTCGCTGGCTTCAGCACCTTCCCCAGAGAGAGAGAGCGGGCCAGCACCGCTGCACGTCCGGCAGTTTCGTGCCCCCCAATCACGACCCCGGAAGCAGGTCCGCCTAGCGCTGAATGGTTTCACCGGAGCACCGATTGTTGATGTCCGGGGCGAAGTGGTGGGCGTGCTCACGGGCGGCTATACTAGCATCTTTGGAACCAAGGCAGACCGGCTGGAATCGATGATTCGTGGCAAGTAGCCTACTCTTTCCCTGCCAAAAATCCGGCAATGGCCGCCGCTGTTTCAAAGCGGTCACGTGTCATCTCAGCGGGAGTCACTTGCAGGCCAAAACGGTCTTCGATGTGCAGCAGCAACTGCATCATCGCCATGGAATCAAGGCCCTGGCCAAACAGGTCAGTCGTGGCGGTGAGCGGCTCCTGCGGGTCTACGATTTGGTGTTCCTCGATCAACTCAAGGATAGCGGCTGGCGTGATGTCCTGAGGCATGGGCAATGAGAGCTCTAGGCGTCGAGCAGCGGGCGGAGCGTGGAATCAAAGAACTTTTGGGCCTGCGCCACGCCGATGGCGTAGAAGCCGCTCAGATCATGCCCAAATAACATTGAGGGGCGTGGATGAACGGTATCCGCCACCAGGAAGGTTTTGCCCGCCTGCTTGGCCAGGGCCTGCCGATAACCCATCAATTGCTTGCCGGCGGTATCGTGAACATCGCTGCTGATGCCCATGATGTTGTAGGGGAAGAAAATGGAACGCGGGGGATTGGCGCTGGTGATGCGGTGGGCAATGATAATGTCCACCTCGTCATCGTTAAACCATTGGTCTACGGGCAGCTCATTGGCCACACCACCATCCACGCACATGGCACCCTCGTACTCCAGGGGAGCGAAGAGCACGGGCACGCAGCAGCTGTTCACCATCGCATGGGCGAGGGAGCCCCGCTCGGCTAGCAACGCCTCGTGCGTATCTAGGCGGGTGAGGGCAACTGAAAGCGAGGGCTGCCGCAGGTCCTCGATCTTCATGTCACCCACGATGCTTTCGAAGTGCGTAACAGCGGCGCGGGGATGAAAAATACTAGGATGAGGGGAGAGAAGGAAGCTGCGCACCTGATGCAAAAACCAGGTGGTGCCGTGCACGAAGGACAGCCGCATCCACAGCCGCAACACCTCGTCCTTGATCCGCTCCTGCGACAATCCCGAAGCGTACAGGCCTGCTGCAATGGCACCAGCCGAAGCGCCCGACACCTTCACCGGCCGCACGCCTAGCTCATGCAGGCGCGCCATGAACCCGGCATGCGTGGCATAACCGAGAAAGGACGAGCCGAGGGAGATGGCGATGCGGGGCATCAGGCGAGACCGTTCAACTCAGCGTACTGCGCCACCAGTCCGCGCTTGGCATAGAAGGCGATCTCATTAAACCCGCAAGCTTGCAGCTTCTCACGGGCGTCGGTGCGCTGGCCGAGGATATGCTCGCGAATGAGCAGTGTCTTCTCTGCCTGCAAATCCAGGAACTCCGCATCAACGACCGGCGTATTCAACCAGCGACCGCTGGCCTGTCCTTCCCTCAGGATGCCGGTGAAGGGCCGACCTTGCTTGGCAGCCTCGTTCTTGGCTTCATTCACGCCCGCATACCAGGCTGCATGCACGATCTTGTAATAGTCGCGCATGGCTTGCTTGTTGTAGTGCAGGATCAGCTTACGGTCTTCGTAATCGAGCGTGCTGGTGGCGCGGAAGCTGTCGGTATCCACAGTATCAACGAAGAAGCAGTCATCGCCATCGACGGCGAACTCCCACTTCATGTCCCAGAGCGTGAGACCGATGTCATCGAGAATGCTGCGGATCACCCAGCCGCCGAGCAGCGCCATCTTTACCGTGTCGAGGAAGCCCTGGGTAGCGAGGCCGCTCATCAGCAGCGCTTCCTGGCGGCTTACGTTGCGGTCTTCCGGCTCGTACTTGCTGGTCAGATCGTAGATTGGATGGCTCAGCATCTGCCAGGCCTCCATCGGCTGGGTGAGGCCCAGCTCCTGCTCGTAGGCGCGCTTGGCGCTGTCGTTCAGGGCCGCATGCTTGCGCAGAATGGAGGAGCCGCCGGTGATGCCGAAGCGCACGATGTACTCCAGCGGCACCACGTAGGTGCTGGACTGGTAGAACTGCTCATAATCAAACACGTGGCCGCCGATGAAAGGCCGTTGCGGCGGCTTCATTACGGGGAAGCGGCGCACTACATTGTAGCAGCTTGGATTTTCCGGCATGCCTTCGGTCACCACAGCGCCGGTCTTCGAATCGATCATACCCACGTGATGGCTCATGCCGCCACTGGCGACCATGGTTTCTAGCGGGCCCTTGAGCAGTTCAGCCTTCCATGCCGGATCAATGGAGGTATCTGCCTCAATGCGTTGCTTTACGGTTTGCCACGTTGCCGCCTTGCCCAGCTGTGAGTACAAAGCGTGACGGAATACGGCGCGGTTTAGGTCATTGTCCTTGATGTCGAAGATGGAGCCAACATCGAAGACCGAACCGGCGGGCGTGGTCTCGCACACCATGAAACCCGGGTGCCCTGGAGCGGCAAAAAGGCGCTGCACGGAGCCATTGTAAACGGGCTCGCCGAGCTGGCTGAGGTCGATGGAAGTGGGGACGGTATCAGCGGACATGACAGGGCTCTGAAACATCCGGTTGCCAGCCCGCGCAAGGGGTTTCCCTGCGGTGTTGACGCTGGGAGATTTAATTCCAGCCCTGATCCTGAGTATTTGGATGATACAAAGCAAACACCTCGCTCACAAGGATAGCTGCGCTGCGGCGTTCCAAGAACGCTCGAAAGCATTTACCGATCATCGTCCCGTTCTGTTTCTTCAAGGCCAAAGCGTGTTCCAATTGCTTTCCCATGTTGCGCTAGCGCGCGTCCTTTCCGCGTTGCACCTTGCGTATCCGCCGTGCCTCCGATAAATAGCGCCCATGGATTGGTTGCTGCCTCTAGTGTTATGGTGCGTCGCGGGCTATGTGTGCGGAGCCACGCCGTTCGGCTATTTCGCGGGCAAGCTGAAGGGCATCGACATCCGCGAACATGGCAGCGGCAACATCGGTGCCACCAATGTGATCCGCGTGATGGGCAAGGGCATTGGCATTCCCGTTTTCATCCTGGATGTGATCAAAGGCTGGCTGCCCGCCTGGCTTGCTGGGAACTGGTTTGGAAGCCATGGCTATAGCGCTGAATTGGCCACTGCTGCAGCCATTGTCGCGGGCGTGGCGGCGGTGATGGGGCACAACTACACCTTCTGGCTGAAAGGCAAAGGAGGCAAAGGCATCGCCACCTCTTGCGGAGCGCTGCTGGCCACGGCCAGGGTGGAGCTCGCCATCGCTGCGCTAGTGTGGATCATCACGGCAAAACTCACAAAGTATGTGTCCGTGGCCTCTATCGCCGCAGCTCTGGCTCTCCCAGCCGCAATGGCCTGCTTCATGGCCTACCATGGCCATTGGAATCTTGTGCTTCTAGGCTTTGGTCTCGCATTGGGCTCGCTCGCCATCTGGCGGCACAAGGCCAATATTGAGCGGCTGATGACAGGGACGGAAAACAAGATGGGAGCGAAGAAATCTTCCGCACTATGATCTCTTCGGCGATTGTATTTGGAGCCGGAAGTTGGGGCACAGCGCTGGCTGCCACGCTGTCACAGCGTGGTATCAAGGTGCAGTTCTGGGGGCGCGATGCCGCGCTGATGGAAGAGATTGGCCGCACCCGCCGCAATCACCGTTATCTGCCTTCGTTGGAACTGGATGCCTCCATCCGGGTAAGCAGTTCTTTTGAGACATTGGACCCAGCGGAGCTGCTGGTATTCGTGGTACCTTCACGCGGTATTCACGGGGTGGCCCGCCTTGCCGCTGCGGCGGGGATTGGAGGGAAGGGGAGCATCGTGCTTTCCTGCACAAAGGGCATCGAGCTCGACTCTGGCCTGCGCATGAGCGAGATCCTCGCCGAGAGTTTTCCTGAGGCGGGAATCGCTGTGCTCACGGGCCCCAATCATGCCGAGGAAGTGGCGCAACGCATGGCCACAGCCGCAGTCGTTGCTTCTGTCGATGCCGACGTTGCGCGCGCCGTGCAAGAGTGTTTCACACTGCCCTGGTTCCGTTGCTATACCAGTGATGATGTTGTTGGAGTAGAATGGGGTGGGGCCTTGAAAAACCCGTATGCCATCGCAGCAGGCATCGCCCAGGGCTTGCAACTCGGCGATAATGCCATCGCGGCACTAGTCACCCGTGCTCTGGCTGAAATGGTGCGTCTGGGCGTGGCCAAAGGAGGCCAGACTGAGACTTTTTACGGCCTCAGTGGTGTGGGCGATCTGGTGGCAACTTGTTACTCCAAGCACAGCCGCAATCACCGCGTGGGCCTTGCTTTGGGCGCGGGGCAGTCACTGGAGGACATCTTGAAATCCACCACCATGATCGCCGAGGGCGTACCTAACACCCGCAGTCTGCATCAGAGCGCCAGCGCCATTGGCGTACGCACCCCTTTGTTGGACGCGATTCACGAAGTGCTCTATGGCGGCAAATCGCCGCCGCTCGCTCTCAAAGAACTGCTGGGCCGCGATCCACGTCCCGAAGCGGACTAACCATCCTTTGATTCATGCCTCTGCCCATCCCTCCGACGACTCTTGATCCCATTGCCCGTTTGCGCGCCGTCGTGCATTGCCTCCGAGCTCCCGGCGGCTGCCCCTGGGATATTGAGCAGACACACGAGTCGCTCATTCCGCACGCCATCGAAGAAGCTTACGAAGTGGCCGATGCCATCCGCTCCGGCGATCCTGAGCAGATCTGTGATGAGCTGGGCGACCTGCTTCTCCAATCCATTCTGCACGCGGAGATTGCCTCTGAAACCGGAGCTTTCGATCTCGACCGCATGGCCCATGGGCTCACGGAGAAACTGATCCGCCGTCATCCGCACGTGTTTGGCGAAACCAATGCGAGCGACTCTACAACGGTGCTCAAGCAATGGGACGCCATCAAGCGCACCGAGAAAGGCAACAAGCCGGAATCGCATCTGGCCGGTGTCACGCCTGGGCTGCCTTCATTGATGCGTGCTCAGAAGCTGCAAAAGAAAGCCGCGCGCGTTGGCTTTGACTGGCCAGATGTGGCACCTGTGATCGACAAGATTCGGGAAGAGACTGCCGAAGTGGAAGAAGCCATAGCTAACAACAGCGCGCAGGAAATGCTGCACGAAGTGGGCGATCTCTTGTTCAGCGTGGTGAACCTCGCCCGCAAGCTGGGAGTGGATGCAGAAGCCGCGTTGGCCGCCACCAATGAACGGTTTGTCAGGCGCTTTACCGGCGTTGAGGAACGACTGGCAACGGCAGGCAAAAAAGTCGGTGAAGCAAGTCTCGCCGAGATGGATGCCGCCTGGGATGAGGTGAAGGCGGCGGAGAAGGCACCACTTTAGATTCTGCTCGAACGATAAGTGCCGCTGAAAAATGGGTACAGCCTAGAAAGACTGCGGCTCGCAACATTGTATACAGTATATATTGCTATGCCCGCCGCCGCTTTGCCTTCTCCCATCCGTCGCACTTTGCCCTTGTCTCATCAGGTCACGATGGAGCTTCGTCGTGCCATTGTCAGTGGCGATATGGGGCAGGGGGATCCGCTGCGCGAGGTGGCGCTGGCCGAGCAATTGGGCGTCAGCCGAGTGCCGGTGCGCGAGGCTCTCATTGAGTTGGAGCGGCATGGACTGGTGGAGTTCGATGATAAGGGCCGCACCCGCGTGCCCGTGCTGGGAGCCCAGGATTTAGAGGAAATCTATCAGCTCCGCCTCGCTCTTGAGCCTCTGGCTGCGCGCCTGATGGCGGGTCGCGCTGACGGCGCAGTTCTGGCCAAGCTGGAGCAAAACATCGCCGCGACTCAGCGCGCCAAGTCGCTGCCCGAGCTCTCGCATCTGGATGCGGAATTCCATGATCTCATTGCCTATGGAAGCGGCAACCGGCGGCTTCAGCAGAGCTGGGAGGCCCTTCGTTATCAGGTGGAGCTGTGGCTCAATCACATGCAAAAACGCCACTTGGTTGTTAATCGCAGCACACATGAAGACACAGTGGCTGCCCATCGCTACTTGGTGGACATTCTGCGCTCCGGCGATGCCGATAAGGCGGGCAAAGCCATGCACGAGCACATCGTGAGTTGGCGTCTGATGCTGCCACAGCAAGCCTGAGCCTTTCGAAAAGATCAACTGATGAACACTGCTGCCTATCTTTCATGCCTGCTGGTGCTTGCCTTTGCGGTAGCGCCACAATGGGCGTCTGCAGACAGCGAGTTCTTTGAGAAGCGGGTGCGCCCAGTGCTCATTGAGCGCTGTGAATCGTGTCACGGCGCAGATAAACAAAAAGGCGGCCTACGTCTGGATTCGCGTGCGGCGTGGCAGAAAGGCGGCGAGTCCGGACCTGTTCTTGTGCCCGGTGACCCGGATGAAAGCCGCTTGATCAAAGCCGTCCGCTATGGCGATCCTGATCTGCAAATGCCGCCGAAGCATAAGCTTCCAGAAACCGAAATCGCAGCCCTGACGGAGTGGGTTAAGCAAGGAGCACCAGACCCGCGCGGCGGCCGCTTGGAACAAGCTAAAGCCAGCGGCATTGACTACGCTGCGGCACGCCAGAAGTGGGCATTTCGCAAGCCTATACTGCCTGCCGTACCAGGAGCCAAAGGCACGCATCCGATTGATGCTTTCATTGAAGCAAAGCTGGCAGGACAGCAACCTGCTGCGGTGGCAGATAAGGTGACGCTCATCCGACGCGCCACCTTTGATTTGACCGGTCTGCCGCCGACCAAGCAGGAAGTCGAAGCCTTTGCCTCTGATGCCTCGCCGAAGGCTTTTGAGAAGGTGATCAACCGGCTGCTCGAATCACCGCACTATGGCGAACGCTGGGGCCGTCACTGGCTGGATGTGGTGCGCTACGCCGATTCGCTGGATTCGCGAGGCTCGGGCAAGGATGGCGATATTCTGGATGCCTGGCGCTACCGCGACTGGGTGGTGGCAGCCTTTAACAAGGACATGCCTTACAACGAGTTCATCATGGGCCAGCTCGCGGGCGATATCCTTGCGGCAAAGCATTGGCATGCGGACAAAGTCATTGCCACCGGCATGTATGCGATAGGCAACTGGGGCAATGGCGACAGCGACAAAAAGAAGGTCTATACCGACATCGTTGATGACCAGATTGATGTTACTACGCGGGCTTTCATGGGCCTTACCTTTGCGTGCGCTCGCTGCCATGACCACAAGTTCGATCCCATCGCTACAGCGGATTATTACGGTCTCGCGGGCATGTTCTTCAGCAGCCACATCCTCAACAAATTCGCTGTCCCCAGCGCGGGCGAAAAACTCATGCGCATCTCGCTGGAACCCCCTGAAGAAAAAGCGAAACGAGAGCGACTTACCGAGCGGCTCACGGCAGTAGAGTCGCAGCTCGCGGGTGGATTGCAGCTTTTCACCGAGCGCCTTGCGGATGTAGCGGGTAAGTCGGGGCTCATCAGCTGGACAGCCAAAGGGGCGGCGAATCCATCGCTCACGGTCAACACTACCCAGGCACAGGTGAAATTCAGCACTGTCAATCTAGCCGGCCGCGCGCTCTGCATCCATCCTGGTCCCAAGATTTCTGTTACTGCCATCTGGCGTGCGCCCGTGGCGGGCAAGATCAGCGTGCAGGCCAAGTTGAGCGATGCCGATCCGAATTGCGGCAACGGCATTAACTGGGCCGTACGTCATCATTCTCATACACTGTCCTCAGGTGTAATGGACAATGCTGGCAGCGTTGAAACGCCGCCTGCCGAAGTGGAAGTCTGTGCAGGAGACCTCGTGCGTCTGGTGATCGGACCGCGTGGAGAATACTCCTGCGACTCCACCCAGGCCGATCTCGTCATCACTTCTGAAGGCCGTCGCTGGAGCCTGCGCGAAGCCTTCATGGCCGAGCCAAACCCAATGTTCGTGGACAAGACCTCCTTCGCAATTTGTGCTGGTGATGCCGAAGACTTGGGTCAGAAGACCACTGCACACGAAGCCTTAATGGCTGAACGCGACAGTCTGCGAATAGAGCTCAAGGAACTGCCGCAGTGCCAGGGCTTGCAGGAGGGCGGCATCCCGCTCACGGAGCACGCAGGCTTCCACGATGCGCGCATTCATGTGCGCGGCCGTTATGATCGTCCAGGTGATGTGATCCCGCGGCGCATGCCGGTCCTGTTTGTCGAAGGAAAACAGCCGCCTATCAAAGAAGGCAGCGGCCGCCTGGAGCTTGCCCGCTGGCTGGCGAGCCCGGATCATCCGCTCACTGCGCGAGTGATGGTGAACCGTCTCTGGCAGCATCACTTCGGCCAGGGCATCGTGCGCACATCTAACAATTTCGGCAAGCTCGGCACACCTCCCACG
>JAQGPI010000660.1 GCA_028293175.1 Verrucomicrobiaceae bacterium
CAAATTGCTGCAGGTTTCGCTCCTCGCGCTTGAAATCCAGCTCGCGCAGCAGACTGCGGCGAAACTCATCCACCACCGCCACCGGCTGGTAACGCTTCAACTCATCCGAGCGCTCCGCCACAGCGGCGAGCAGCCCGAGGATTTCCAAGTCGGCGCGGATGCGGCTTTCGATGTCGGGATGCTGGATTTTCACCACCACTTCGGTGCCATCCGCCAAGCGGCCACGATGCACCTGACCGATGGAGGCAGAGCCCAGGGGCTCGGCCTGAAAGTGCGCGAACAGCTCATCCACCGGTCGGCCTAGTTCCGTGGCCACCGTCATCGCTGCAATCTCGGGCGGATCAGGCCGCACATCGGTTTGGAGTTTCACCAGTTCATCCGCAAGCTCCCAGCCCACCAAGTCACTACGAGTGCTCAGCATCTGGCCCAGCTTGATGTAGGTGGTGCCCAACTCGGCCACCGCCATGCGAATGCGCGTGGCCCGTGACTGATCGGTCAGACGGTCGCCCTCGCTGCTGGTAAAGAAACGCCCGGGCAGTTCGAAGCCTGAATAAGCCAGCCAGTCTGCCAGGCCATACTTCGTCAGAATACCGCCCACTTCTCCAAGACGGCGAGCATGACGTGACAGATGTTCGGGGAGGAATTTCATGGGGCATCAACAAGACGAGGGGCGCACTTGGGTAATTGTCGTGCTCTGCCGGTATTATAAAGGCTTGGGCCGGGAACTCATAATCCCTTGTGTTTGTGGGGAGGAATAAATCGTATGCTCTAGACGGGTGGGTGGCTGAAGGACCTGATACGACAGTCTCTCAGGCGAAGGCATTCAAACCTGAAGGGTTTCGGTCACATAGCGAAGGGTTCACGCGAGGCGACGAGCGGAAACCCTGGAACCGCAACGAGCGGCAGGAGGCGCGAACTCAGAACTCCATCAGAACCCGTGATCCACCAAGAAGCGCCGGGCCATACGTTGCGCATGCGGCAGGCTTTCCCGCGGCGCTCCCCTGGCATTAGGATTTCGGGACAGAGGGAGGCGGCACAGGATCGCGCTTTGCTCGATCCATAGTAGCGCGAGAAAAATCTGCGCCTTCGAGATCGGCACCCCGCAAGTTTGCGTTCGTGAGATTGCAGAAGCCGAAGCGCGCATTTCGAAGGGAACACCTTGCTAGATTGGCTCCCGAAAGGTTTCCTCCCCCGAAGTTTGCCTGGGGTGGAAACACAATTCTAGCAGAATCTATATTCTGAAACAAGTCTGGCGCATTAAAAGCGACAAAGGCGCGAGGCTCCACATGGGCCAAGTCAAAAACGCGCAGCGGCCCTGACGCTCGGCTTCGAATTTTAGTGTAGCGGTGCCAGTCCGCTTTTGGGAGCGTGTCAGGCATTGTCCATAGACAACAATCCGGCAAATTTTTATCAGCAGGCCCCAAACTGTGCAGAAGCTTGACTATTTCAAAACCGATCGTCGATGAGGCCTGCGGCAATCGATTGGCCTTGAAATACTCGAGGAGGACCATCCGGAGGCGCTTCGCGTTGGGATAGTACCTCGTATGTTGTCCTCCATTCCATTGTTCCTCGCTCGCCCTCATAGCGAGAGGAACGTTCCTCAGCGCAAAAGTTTGAGTTGGGACGGGGGATGATGGGTTTAAGAGAATGTCGCGGATAGTTTCATAATCTGCCTTTGCCTGGGCGAGTTGATTTGTCTGTTTCTGACAGCGTTCTTGAGAGGTGATTTGTTCCCGAGAGATTCGTGCCTGCCGAACCAGTATATGATTGGCTTTGTACGTCCCCACAACAGTTGCAACTGAAATGGCCGCAGTCAAAACAAAGCCCGCAGAGGCTAAGAGGCGAGATTTTGAATTGTTTCGACTCGTTGTTTGGAACTGTGCTTCCGAGCTGGAGGAAGGCCCCAACGGTGCAGGAGGCTCCTTTAAATTAGGGTGTTTGTTCTTAGCTGACTTCCGCTTCATTGAGCCAATTATGCAGAGCTACGCTACTGAGGAAACTACAGTTCCGGCCTCTGTTTGGAACAAGAAACGGCAAGAGCCGGCGCTGCTATGTACCTCATCACCCGACATTGTCGCGGGTTCCCGCATTCACGTTGCGTGCGGGTTACCAAGGTAGGCCGCTCCGCGGCCAACCCTTCGCTATGTGACGGAAACCCCTTGGGTTTCGGGGGTGAAGGCGATTCGACTACTTCCGCAGCTTGTTGCCGATGGAATCCAGGTAGCGCCCTACTTCGGTGAACAGCACCCCGGCACCCTGCCGTACCGCGGTGGTACCGGCCTTCACGGTTTCATGGCCCAGTTTGGAAGGATCTTCGAGCGCCGCATGCAGGGCCGATTCGAGCGCGGAGCGCACGCCTTGCAGGGTTTTTTGGGCGTGTTCGCCCAGGCTGTGTGCTTGGGTTTTGAGATGACCGCCTGCCGTTCCGGCCGCGCTGGTGACAATATCCATCATCATCTCGCCCACCATTTTGAAATCCTCCGCCACCTTGCGCAGATCTTCACGGGCGAACTGACTGCCGCTCGCCGTGGCTTCCTCCAAAGTGAGTCGAATGGCTTGAGCAGACTTGGCCAGACCATCGGTGACACCTTCCACCACATTTTTGAGGGTGTTGTCGGCATTGTCGGGCATCGTTTGTTTTGCACCCGCCATCGCGCCGTCGGCGACAGCCTTCACGAGGTTGGTAAGTCCATCGCGCGCTTGATACACTTTAGTGGAAGCTTCCTCCACGAGCCGGGCAGTTTCTGCGCGCACATCCCCGCCGCGCTTCACCAGCGCCTCCATGCGAGCTTTCAAGTCATTGATCAGTTCGTCGGTGTTCATGGCAGACAAGGATACGAGCGGCCCCGGGCGGAGGGCAACCACGGTTCCTCCACCATTGTTGCGAATATCGGGGCCCGCTTTGCTCCCACCTCAAAAGAAAAAGCCAGCAGGCTTGCACCTGCTGGCTTTAAAATTTTAGGGGTTAGAAAGGAAAGAGCGGACCTTATTGGTCGCTGTTTTCTTCGACGTAGCGAACGACGTCGCCAACGGATTGAAGCTTCTCAGCCTCTTCGTCCGGAACGTCGATTCCGAATTCTTCTTCGAACGCCATGACGAGTTCGACGGTATCAAGCGAGTCGGCTCCAAGGTCTTCAATGAACTTGGCTTCGGGGGTGACCTGCTCGGGGTTTACTCCGAGCTGCTCGACGATGATGTCCCGGACTTTGTCAGCGATGTTTTCTGCCATATTTACGTTGTGATTGCGGCGGGAGTGTTAGCGGCTCGTTTCTGAATGGCAAGCCGAATTTACGCGATTTTAAAGCATTCAATTCCAGCTGGCGGATCAAGCTTTAGAATCGGATTCGGGCGGGCTCTCCACCGGCTCTTCATCCAGCACTTTTTCTATTAGTTCGCCTTTGAAGCTGGCCAGGAGGCGGTCGAGCACGCGACCGGCCCCATCAAACATGAGGTCGTCAATCTTCACCTTCTTCTCCGACCCTTCGCCACCTTCGCGGTAATGCACGAAGGCCAGGCCATTGACGGCCCACTTGCGCTTGTCCA
>JAQGPI010000241.1 GCA_028293175.1 Verrucomicrobiaceae bacterium
CCATACAACGGCTGCCACTCCACGGAGTAACCCGCCACGGCAGGGCCACAAATGGCACCCACGGTATAGCTCATCACCATCAGCGTGGTAGCCGTGAGTACCTGCGTTCCCGAAAAACGCTGCGCCATCCCTGTCATCGCCAGCGTGTACAGGCAGCCACCAGCAGCACCCCAGACAAAGGCGATCACCCACAACAGCCACGGCATCGCTCGCCCTAGCGGTAATGGCAGGCAGCTCACCATGAAAATGATGAGCGTGATCACAATGATACGATGCGAACCGAGCCTGTCAGCCAGTTTTCCAATAGGATACTGTACGGCAAATGCTCCGGCACCGATGACGCCCGCCAGGGCAATCGCAGCCGAGCCCTTCCACGACAACGCCAGGGCCGAAAGGGTGATTGCCGTGTGCGTGCCGTTTTCAAAGAACCCGCCGATGAATGCCAGCAATGGCAAGCCAGGAGCCATGCGCAGCACCGACCACAAGCCCCCATTGCCGCCGCCTCCGGCATCGCGCTGGATCTCCGCTGTGCGTCCAATCAGCGGCAGGCTGGTTGCCACACTCGTGACTGCCGCCGTTAGAAACATGGCATTGGGATTCAACGCCAGCGCCGCCGCAATGAAGGGCCCAAGCGCAAAGGCCGCGCCCATCGCTGTTTGGAACAATCCCATCCACGCGCCCTTTTTATCCGCAGGTGCAAAGGACGCCACAAGGCTGTCCGTTACCGGCCACGTAAGCCCCGCTCCGAAGCCAATGAACAGCGTGGCCCCCGACCACATCCAGGGTGAATGTGCCAGCGCAAGCAGGGCGAAGCCGCAACCCGTGAGCCCCTTTCCCATCTGATACGCCACCACCGCGCCGAACCTCTTCGCAAGCCGTGGCTGGAACGGTGCCATGCAAAGAACTCCCGCATACACCAGCGACATGATGATGCCTATCACGCCCGCGCTCAATTCCTGCCGCTCCATCACTGTCGCGGCACCGGGCAAAGCCCCGGCGAACCCCGCAATGGTGAGCAAGGTGGAGGCACACAGCCAGAGCAGGGACCGGATCATCAAGAATGGATAGCCAGAAACAGCAATCAGGAAAGAAACGCCGTTGATCAAATGACGCATTGAAGCCGGTTCAACAACTTGAGGATACAGTGTGGTATGCACTTCCATTCAAAACCAAGATTTCACTAGCAAAACCTGGATCCCGTGCATAGCATACACGGCCATGACTCTCTTCTCCTTCGCTTGATTCCACCACCCTGACCAAGGGCCCGGCCATGATGGCGGGGAGTGTCTTCCATCGCCTTGCGATGGGATGATCAGATCAAGTGCTTGTTAGAATTAGAGAATCATGAATCCACATCATGGGCGCGGTTATGCGCGCCCTCAGGATCCGGTCATGCCGGTAATCCTTCGTGGCGGAGCCTGGACGGCGCGCCACATTCGCAATAATTGTCTGCGTCAGCATTGTCATGTCCTGGCGACCACGTTCCGCAAGAAAGACTTAGCCTCATCGAAGGCCGTGTGCGCCCGCATTTTCATCGTGCTGGAAACGCGCAGCCGCATTCTCACGCACATTCATCCCAACGAATTAGCCGTGGTTGCAGGAGTGGTGCGATTGGGTGCCTATGAAAGCCAGTGGCTGCGACAACCCGAAGACTGGACACCGGAGCCGGATGCCGATGCGTGTGCGCAATGGGCCGGTCTGTTGCGCCACCTTCTGGCGCGCTATCCGGTGCCCTCGTTTCTCGATACCGCCTGGGAGATGGCAGGTGCACTGGTTCACTTTGAACGCGACTGCTGGTGCGCGCTGGCCTATGGCCGCAGCCTGCGAGAAGTGAGCGGTTTTCCGCCAAGTCTCTCCAACCGAGTACTGCACGCGGCGCTGATGGGCGGGCAAGGTTCGTCGTTGGTAAAGGCGCTTTGGATGGCGCAACTGCGCTGCCTCAACGCACCGCCACTACTGGAGAAGGCGGTGTTGTCCAGCCGGGTATCCAATGAGCTAAGCGACCATGCGCTATGGGTACGATTGGTCGCCAAATTCGTCGCTGGCGATGAGTCACTGGCGGCGCAGTTCGCTCTTGTGGCGGACACGCTGGTGGCGATGCGGGCGCATCGAAATTCGGCGCAAGTTGAGCGTGTGCTCGGGCTCCCGCTAGCTGTGCTCATCCGCCATTGCATCCGTTTCGTCGCCCATCTCCTGCAAGCCAATGGCCATCTCCTGACGGATGCGGAGGTCATGGCGGCGGCGGCCAAAAACGAATTGAGGAGTCTGGCCACCACGCACTGGCCCCCCCTGCTGGGCAGCGAACCCTATGCCTGCAATAACAGCCGAGCCCAGGGTCATGTCTCATGGAGCGTGGAAGAGTTGTGTTCCTTTGCCGCTTTGAAGAAAGAAGGCCTTGCGTTGGGGCACTGTGTGGGCCGCTATGGGTACCGATGCAGACAAGGCACTTCCGCCATTTTCAGTGTCCGCCATCATCGCTCCTCAGACGAAGGCACGACGGAAACCACATCGTGCGCCACAATCGAGGTACGTCGACGCACGTTGAAGATCGTGCAGATCAAGGCCTTCAAAAACCGGCCTGCGAACAATAAAATCATGACCTTTATTCACGAGTGGTCCCTGGCGAAAGGAGTCGAGGGCGTGAAATAACAGCCACCTACCGGCCCAACTTCAATCCATGCTTTTGCCAGAAGGACAGCAGCGCGCCGGAGCTGCCGTTGAAGACGTTGCGCTCCACGGGGCGGTCGAGATTGCCGAACCAAGGGGTGAAGCGCCAGGGACCGTAGTTGTAGACCTTGGGCCGGGAGCCGCCACGCTCCCAATCGACGCCGCCATACTGCCACATCGTCCAGTTCGACCACACGCCGTATTGCTCGATCAGACCCTCGGGATTGCCAGGGGCGGGAAAGATGGGGCCCGCGCCGCTGTCATGTGCGTACAGCGCCAGCCAGTAAGGCATGCGGCGCAGGCGTGCCTTGCTGGCGCCATCGGCATTGCGCAGGGTGAGCTTGAGCTGCGCGCTGTTTTCCAGATAGGCCACGGGGACAATGCCGGTGCGGGCTTCCACGCGGTCAGCGAAGCGCAGAATGTCGGAGACGCGCAGGTCGGCATCGAAGTCGCCGCAGAGCAGCAGTGAAGGCGCATTCCATGGGCGGCTGCGAGCCAGAGCCACCGCGCGGGCAATGAATTGATCCGCCTGCACCACGGCATCCACTGAGGATCTCACACGGTAATACACACCTGGCAGCATGCCACTGCGGTCAGCGGAAGCGAGGAAGCTGGCGCATTTGGTATCCAATACGCCGCCCTTGCCCGCACGGGCGATGAGGGCACTGGCACCATTGGCGCGCAAGGCGGAGACATCACGCTCGGAGTAGCCGCGGCCCTCGCGCTGGCGCTCCTTGGGATCATAAGCGGAGACATTGATGATCTGCGGCATTGGTGTCGCGGCGACAACCACATGACTGATCTGAAGCAGAGTGAGAAGCAGAAGGAGCGGCGACGAAAAGCGTGGCATGGCGTTAGATTTGCAGAGTCGCTGATATCTAGTGAAGGTGCAACCTTTGCCCGGCGGCGTTTGCTAATGCCGGTTATTCACATTTATTCCATAGGACATGCGGTCAGGTCCATACTTGATCGCATTGTCCCTGATGTTTTGCTTTTCTCCTTCAGGGATGGCGGTGGTGCCTGTCAGCCATTTCTCCGCACGGGCAGGGTCCGAATTCAGCCATCGGGCGACGATGGATCTGAGCGTGCCGGACTTGACTCCCTCATCCGGGATCGTATCCGCCCACTGCAAAGCACCCTGAGGATCGGTGCGTGCCAGGACATTCACATATCCCGCCACCGCAACATCACGGTCTGAAGAATCAGGCTGAAGCTTCAGCCAGGCAGTTGCCCCCTTGAGATCAGACTCGGCCCATGACTTCCCCAAGTTTTGCAGGGCATAGTCACGGTTGGATGAATCTGGCATGTTATTGAGCATCTCAACGGCCTGGTTGAACTGCCCCCTCCGTGTCTGTGAATACGCCATCGCCTGATAAATATCCTCCTTGCTCTTGCCCTCGGGCAGCTTGCCTAACAATGCCGTTCGTTCCTGGGTCGTCAGTGTTTCAAGCGTGTTGGCAATCTGCCATCCCATGTCCCGCATGACTTTTTCATCTTTGGAAAGGCTAAGGTACGCCATGGCGGCATCCGGATCCTTGCTGAACCAAGAGGCGATGGTGCTTTTCATGACAGCCGCGCGCACGCCGGGATCCTTGATCGCTTGCGCCATGTCCATCGCGGCCCGGGAATCCTTGCCCACCCACCCACTCAAGGCCTGCCCCATCGCCTCCTGCCGCAGGGTTGGATTTTCGATATTCTGCACCCAGTCCCATGCCGCCTTGGGATCACGTTCCGCCCACTTCCGCATGACGGTGGACATGGAATAGGAACGTGACTGCGAATCAGTCATCGTCATTGCCAGTTTCGCCGCCTGCGCAGGGTCTTTCTCCGCTGTCTCACTGATCGCATTCGACATGATCCAGGAGGATGCCGGAAGGTCGGGATGCTTATTCAAGTAGGCGACCGCCCCGTTGACATCCACTTTTCCCCATTGCAGGAAGAGCTCGCTGAATACCGTCGAACGCTGGCTGCCGCCACCCAGGCTCAGCGCCAGCCTGATTGCCTCGGTGGGATTGGTCCTCGCAACTTCTCCGGCCACGGTGCCCAGATGATTTTTGTCGGTCTTCTTCAGTTCAGCGAGCGCAGCCTTCCATGCCGCGTTGGGATTGGTCTTCGCCCAGGCGCGGTAGAGGTTTTCAATCAGCGAATCCCGCTCGGTGGATTTCGGCATGGCAGCCACCAATGACAAGGCGAGTTGCACCTCCGCCTCGGACAGGTTGTAAACATCCTTGCGGGCGGCGGCATCGTTGTACCGTTCTAGAAGTCCTTTCATCCGCTCGCCGAGAGAGGCGCTCATGCGCGCTGAGTTTTCTTCTGCCCTGGCATCGGCGGCCTTGTCCGCCTTGTCCCAGGTACCCGCCGCTTGCCCCGCTTTCGCAGTAGCGACTGGCTGGAGCACCGCTGAAGCAACCGCAGCCGCTTGCTGAGGTGAGCGCAGCTGATAGCCAGCCGCAGCTCCGACCAGGAGACAAACGCCGTACTGCATGATACTCTTGAGCATGATGCCCCGCAGCGTAACGAAAAATCCTTCGTTACGTCAAGCTGATTGCAGCAGGCGTTCCGCGGCTGCCAACCAGCTTATTTCGGCTGCACCCGCACGACAAACGCATCCTTGGCATTGAAGAATTTCTTTGCCACACGCTTCACATCGGCGGGTGTCACCGCCTCAATGAGGGCTGGCAGCTTCTCGAAGTGTCCGTAGCCGAGGCCACTTAATTCATCCCAGGCGAGGGAATCCGCCAGCGCACCATTGCCTTGCTGCGCCTTCAACCAGGAGGCACGCCAGGTGGTTTTTGCGCGCGCGAGTTCATCCGCTTGCAGGCCGTTTTTCGCGAGATCGGCGATCTGGCCTTTCATCTCCTTCTCTGCCAGCGCCAGCTTCTTCGGATCGGTGCCCACGTAGAAGTAGAAGGCCCCGGCACCATAGGCCATGAAGCTCTGTGTGCCCACATAGTAAGCGAGGCCAAGATCTTCGCGGATGCGGTTGAACAAGCGGCTGCCCATGTCGCTGCAAGCTTCGTCGATCAGGCTCAGCACCTGGCTGTCGCCATCATGCAGGCCTACGGTGCGGAAGCCGATGACCAACACGGCCTGTTCTTTCTCCATCGTCCGGTCCCAGGCACCGGGTTTGCCGCGCACCGGCAAGTCGCGCATGTCTTCTAGATGACGACGACCTTTCGGCAGCGTGCCAAGCGTCTTCTGCACTTGCTTGCGCACCGCTACGGGATCGATGTCGCCAAAGATCGAGATGATGCCGTTGGCACCCGTGAGATGATTCTTCAATAGGGTGCGACCCTGTGCAACGGTGAGACTCTTCACACTCGCTTCCGTACCGAGCGCAGTGCGATGGAAAGGAATCTCCGCAAAAATCTCTTTGCGAGCCACACGCATCGCCACGGTGAGCGGGTCTTCCTGCTCCTCGCGAATGCCAGCGATCTGGCGCTTCTTCACCTGCTCCAGCTGCGCGGCGGGCAGCGTGGCGTTCATGGCGAGATCAGCGATGACATCCAGCGCGATGCCTTCATCGCCTTTCACCACGTCGGCGGCGAACCAGAGGCGGTGCGCATCGCCATGGGCTTGCAGACCGCCACCGCGCTTTTCCAGAATGCTCGAAAGCTCGTCAGCACTGCGTGTCTTTGTACCTTTCAGAAGCATCTGCGCCGTCACCTGGGTGATGCCCGCGTTTTCTTCGTTCTCGCTGAGCACGCCTGCCAGAAAGCTGGCACGCATCGAGATCAATGGCAGGCGCGGATTGCGCCCCAGCAGGAGCGTGAGCCCATTGGGCAGCACCACTTTTTCTACGGTGTCGCGCTTCGCGATTTCCGCGCGCTCGGCCTTCGTCTTGGCCAGCGTGCCCTCAGGTTCCACCACCACGAGGTTTGAAGTGTTGTCGTTCAGGTAAAGATTAGCCACTTCCTGAACGCGCGCTGGCTTGATCTTGCGGATGGCTTCAAGGTACAGCCGCGAGTACTCCAGGCTGTTCATCGTCAGCCAGCCATGGCCCAAAGTCGAAGCCTGCCCGCGCGTGGTCGCCAATGTGCGGAACTGACCCGCGAGCGTGCTGCGCACCGCCTTGTCCAACTCCTCCACTGTGGGGCCCTTCTTCTTGATCGTCTCTACCACGTCCTTCAGCCCCTGGGTGGCGGCCTTAGTATCAGGCGGATCACATTCAGCATCCACGCTGAAGAGCCCGCATTCAGCCGAAGACCAGGCACCGGCCCAGACATTGTGCACGATGCCGCGCTTCTCGCGCAGCTCTTGGAATAGGCGCGAGCTGCGGCCCGATCCGAGCAGGAAAGCCAGCACATCCAGCGCCGCTTTGTCGAGATCCGCATCACCAGGAATTGGCCAGCCAATGCTCACCCGTGTGAGCTCGGTGGCGAAGGTGCGGCTGTTCACGCGCGGAGCGTGCTGCGGTGCCTCCACCGGCAACATCACCGGCGCATAAGGCTGGCGCTGCCAGGCACCGAAGTGCTCCTTGGCCGCTGCCAGCACCGCATCCGTATCGACGGCACCGGCCACGACGAGGAAGCAATTGTTCGGCGCGTAATGACGACGCACAAAGTTCACCACATCCTGACGCTCCACCTGATCGAACACCTGCCGATGGCCGATGATCGGCTGGCGAAGCGGATGGCGCAGGAAGGCCGTCGACTGCATCAGATGCTGGCCCGCGCTGTTGGGATCATCGTTGTCCATCGCCATCTCGCGACGGATCACGTCTTTTTCCTTGGCCAGGTCATTGGGATCAAACTTCGAGTTGATGGCCATGTCCGCCAGGATGTCCATGTAGCCGCCCACATTTTCGGCAAGACCGTCGATCCAGTACACCGTGCGGTTGAAGGAAGTATAGGCATTCACCTGCCCGCCCAAAGATTGGATGGCCTGGGTGATAGCGCCCGGCGTGCGTTTCGCCGTGCCTTTGAAAAGCATGTGCTCGACCAGATGCGCTAGGCCAGCACCAGTCCATTGCTCCTCATGAATACTGCCCGCTCGCACCCATACCTGCACGTTCACCAGCGGATGCGCGTGGTCCTCCTGCACGATGACTTCAAACCCGTTATCCAGTGTGTGGACAGTAGCGGTAACGGGAGGCGGGATGAGTTGGGCTTCGGGCAGGACCTTGGCTTGCGCTTTGCGGGGGGCTTTCTTGGCTGCCTTTTTGCTCATGAGGATGATTTGACTTTCTGGGGAAGGAAGGGCTTGGACAACGACTCCTCAAAATCAGGGCCGCCGGCGAAATCGTCGAGCGAATCGCCCTGGCTTCTGCCGAAGTACTTGGCGTTGATCAGGTTGTAAACAATGTGACCGATGTCGATGCCCTGGGTTACGCCCCACTGCCGCAGGATGAATGCCGCCATGGGGCCATATTCCTTCAAGGCGTGCTCGCGGGCACCTTCTAGAAGCTGCTGGCCGGCCACGTGCTGACCGTCATCACCGTTGCAAAACTTCTTCACTGAGACATGCAGGGCCTCGCGCACAAACTCGTACGCCTCCTGCGTGTAACGTGGATCGCGGTCAATGCTAAGCTGCACCGCTTCTTCGAATAGAATATCTGACATGGTCTGCTGAAAACACTACGGCCGGAAGGAAACGACACGTTCCGGGGGAACGGCGTACTTAGTCCCAGTAGTGCGGACGGTCAACGATAGGACTGTGCGGGAAACGACGAAACCCATGTGTTCAGCGCCTCATGCAGCGGTTGGTGGTCCTTGTGATCGTAGAGAAAACAGCGGAACCCCAGGCGCTGACCGGTGGCAATGTTCGGCTCTAGATCGTCCACATAAAAGGTCTCATTCGGCTTTAATCCAAAGCGTTCGATAGCGGTTTGATAGAAAGCCTCCGCAGGCTTCATGCATCCTGCCTCGTGCGAATAGAGTCCGCCGTCGAAGTGCTTGAACACCTCGAATTTCTCCAGCAGCCAGCGCTTGTGAGGGTCGTTCGTGTTGGAAAACAGGTACGCCGGCAGCTTGCGCGGCAGCTTGACCAGCGTCTCCGCCATGGGCAGATTGATGGTGAAGATATCGCTCCAAATGTCGCAGAACCCCTCATGCGTACCCGTGAAGCCGATGGCCTCAATGCAAAGCCGGAAAAACTCAGCCTCGTGCATCTGGCCAGATTCCAACGGCTCCTTGAACGGCGAGATTGCCTCAATAACAGCTTGAGGACTTAACTTGCTAAACTCCGCCATGCGCTCGGCGCAACGAGTGAAATCAAAGGTGACGAGGACGTTGCCAATATCGAAAAGCAGGGCGGGCATGAGGGGAAATGACGAATGCAAATCCATCCATGCGAAAGCCCGAAAGACAAGGGTCACAATCCCAATCGTCAACCAAGCGCATTAGCGTTTTGACCATTGGGGAATTGATTCGTGATTCGCTTCGCGGCTCCGCAGCTTCATTCTGATTTCCTTTGGGACTACGTAGCATCATTTTCTTCACCGCCGATTTCTCATCCGTTGATTGACACACAGGCGAATCCATCGGTTACACAGGCAA
>JAQGPI010000261.1 GCA_028293175.1 Verrucomicrobiaceae bacterium
CGGTCCCATTTTATGCTTACCGAACTGAAGCAGCGCGAAAAAGAAGGCCGGCCTATCAACGTAGGTCTCATTGGACTCGGAGCCATGGGCCTGGGCATTGCTTACCAGATCGGACGCACCGCCGGGATGCGCCTGTCTTTCGTCGCGGACTTCAATGAAGCCGCCGGCAAGGAAGCCGCCCGCGTTTATGGCAAGCCCACTATCGTCACCACCGACGGCATGGCCGCCCTCAGGGACGAGAAGATCCCCTGCGACGTCTTTGTCGAGGCTACCAATTCCATCATCGCCGCCTATGATTACTGCATGGCCGCCATCGAGCGGAAGGCGCATTGCGTGCTCATGAACGCGGAAGTGGACGCCATCCTTGGCTACCTGCTCCGAGCCGCTGCGGCCAAGCAGGGCGTGATCGTGACCAGCGATGCCGGCGACCAGCACGGAGTGCTTGCCCGCATGATGGAAGAAATCGAGATGTGGGGCTTCGACATCGTCCAGGCCGGAAACATGAAGGGCTTCCTCGACCGCCACCAGAACCTGGAAGGCATCGCCCCCATCGCCAAGCAGTTGAAGCTCTCTACCGTCCAATGCCTTGCGTACACTGACGGCTCGAAGCTCAACATCGAGATGTCCGTGATCGCCAATGAACACGGCCTCACACCCTTCGTTCCCGGCATGCAGGGCCCCCGCGCCAACAAGGTGCAGGATGTGGTCGATCTGTTTGATTTTGATGCCTACAACGGCCAGGGCCGCGTGGATTACATCCTGGGTGCAAAGGAGCACGGCGGCGGCGTCTATGTCGTGGGCAAGTGCGAGAGCGAGTTCCAGCAGGGCTATATGAACTACTACAAGGTGACCAACAAGCACCCGTATTACGTCTTCCTGCGCCCCTACCATCTCTGCCATCTGGAAACCCCGCGCGCCATCGCGCTGGCAGCCTTGTACGGCAAGGCTGTCTGCACCATGCACAAAGGCCGCGTGACCGATACCTTCGCCTACGCGAAGAAGGACAATACCGCCGGCACCCTCATCCAGCACGCCATCGGCGGCGATGAAGTGTACGGCATGATCAACGAAGCCAAAATCGCCGATGCCGCCAACATGGTCCCCCAGGGCGTGCTCGATATCGAAGGCATCAAGGAGCGCCCAGTCTTCAAGCGCGCCATCAAGAAAGACGAGCCCCTCACCTGGGATGACATCGACATTCCCGACAACCGCATGCTCGAGCTGTGGGAACATCAGAAGCCGCTGCTGGGGCTGAAGTAAAGAAGTGGGACCAGGGCCATCGGCCCAAAGTAGCTTCGACTTCAGGGCACTCCCGGAAACTAGCTTTGTATTTCTGAGTTTCAGGCAGGCGAGGCGTTTTAAACGAGGATTTCGTTGCTCCAGGTGCTGATCGGGAAGCCAGCAGGAAGTGGCGGGGTTCTCATTGAGGGCTTGTTTGATGTGTTCATGGCAGTGCCATTGAACCGCCTGCGGCGCAGCCGGCTACGAGGCGCTTGTTCTGCTCAGAGCGCAGCAGGTTGTAGGTCAGGTTGCTCAGCATCATGCATGCGGCGTTGCGCTTCAGCCCGATGCAGCGCTGCACCAGCGCCTTCATGCTCACGGTGAGCTGCGCGAACACATGCTCCACTCTGGCACGCACCCTGGACTTTTCGCGGTTGCTGTGCTTCTGCTCTTCACTCAAGGGGGCGCGGCGCGTGCCCTGCTCATTGATGCGGCCTTCCACCGCGCGCTCTTTGAGCATGGCCTTGATCGGGGCGCCTGTGTAGGCGCTGTCAGCAGCTAACGGATTTCAGATATCCTCATCCCTTTGCCTGCCCCTCTCCCTGCTATTGCTTCGTGAGCCTGCCTTTGTTTTCGCGGACGAAGGTGAGGAGGATGGATACGCCCATGAGGGCGCTGGCAAGGTCACACTCTTTCGGATGTTTGTTTCCTTGCCGTGCCAAGGGTGAAAAGCGGCCCAGCTTCAGCCTGTCGAGCTGGCAAGCCTGAAGGTACTTCAAACGGTGTGGCTTGCGGGTGCGGCTGCCTTTGAAAGCAACTCGGAGCAGCTCTGCCTCCGTAATCGTTTGGCGACCGTTGGTGATCCACACAAATTCCGCTTCGAACTTGTCCACTTTCTCCTCCGCATGCCGCCGCCGCTCCTCTTTTGCGGCAGGAAATGCAGCGCCAGATGCGCAAGGGCGAGGTGCTCGGCGGTGGGTTCGCTCATGGGCCATCAAGCTGTCAACGTTTCGGCAAGGCGGCGAGTCTGAGGCAAAGCCGCGCCACTGACAACCCTTGTTCTCATTTCCACCCTGCCCCGTTTGAACAGAAAGCCGTGGCCTTTCGAAGTGGGCTAGAAACGAGATACTGTTTTAAGCTGCGTCACTTGCGTCGGCGACGAAGGGCGAGGCTGGTGAGGCCCAGGAGCATGAGGAGGGCGCGGGCGGGCTCGGGGGTGACGGCAATGACGCCGCTGCTGGTGAAGCGGCTGATGTCCCATACGAGGCCGGAACTGCTGATGTCAGGCAGATCGAACTGAAAGCCATTATCGCTGCTGCCATCACGCAAGTTAGCCCCAGCATTGAAGCCGCTGAAGTTTGCTGCAATGGTGGCGGACCAGTCGAGAAGTTTGAAGACATCCCCGCCTTGCACTGTGTAGTTACTGCCGACGACCGCGATGTTCCCATTAAACACAACACTGCTGCCGGAAGGGCCCCCGAAGGCCAGCAGATCGTGGCTGCCGGTACCTGTGCCGGTGAAGCCATCAAGATAACTGTAGTAGCCGGGGCTGCCAATCTCATTGCCCCCAAAGGTTGGGTCAGCCACGTTCGGAGTGCTGATGCCGAGCACAAGGCTGCTGCCGGTGTCAAAGGTGATGGTACCGGCTGTAGTGGGGGTAAACGTGAGCGTGCCGTGATCGCTGAGGGAGGTGCCGTTGCCGGGCTGGATGATGGAACCGCTCTGGGCGGTGAAATTGGTGCCCTGCACGATGCCGGTGCCGGAGAGATTGGCACCGGTTTGCACCGTGATATTGCCTGTGCCGGTCTTCCCGGTGCCAAGATTGCCCACTTGCAGGGTGCCGCCGCTAACGGTGGTGGTGCCTGCGTAGTCATTGCTGGCGCTGGTGAGGATGGTGGTGCCGCCGCCGCTCTGGATCACGGCACCGCTGCCGGTGATGGTATTGGCGACGGTGTAGGTATTACTTCGGTTGAAGGTGAGCGTGGCGTTGTTGGTCACGGTGCCGCTGCCGAGAGTGCCTGTGGTGCTGCCGCTGCCGACCTGCAAGACGCCAGCGCTGATGGTGGTGCCACCGGAATAGGAGTTC
>JAQGPI010000306.1 GCA_028293175.1 Verrucomicrobiaceae bacterium
CCGACGGCCAAGTCATTACCTCCGCTGGCTTTGTCGGTCCTGATGGGCAGATCCTGGTGCATACTTCACTGTATGCCAACAAGGGCTCCATCAGCGGCACGCTCACGCTGAACGAAGATGCCGAGGGCGCCTTCGCCGACAACGTTGTCTCCGGCGACCTGACCTGGGTGAAGCCTGTGACCACCGGTTACACCTATGCGGCGGGCTTTGGCCTAACCATTCCCTTGAACTTGCAGGCCTATGGCAAGTACCTTGCCTCTGCCCCTACCGGCCAGGAAGTGCTGGGCCTGCCTGACACTGGCCTGGCCAGCCTGCTCTTTGAAGACGGCGGCCTCGGACCGGCGCAATCGGTAATTGATCCCGATGTGACGGGCTTCACCTACACGGATGCCAACAAGATCATCATGCCCACGGTCAACCCCGGCAAGGTGACGCTCACGATTGCTCCCACCAGCGGTCTGGTGGGCGGCAGCTTCACGCTGGTGGACAGCGCTCCGGCACTGACGCGCAAGGTCATCATCCAGGGCCAGATCGTGCGCACGGCTTCCGGCACCACCAAGGCCACTGGTTACTTCCTGCTGCCGCAGAAGCCCGCCGCTCCCACCTCTTCCATCCTCTCAGGCAAACTGAGCATCACTCAGTAGTCGCTCACAAGCCCCCATGAGCCAGCTCCTCTCCCTCCCGAATCCCCCGAAAAAACGCCGCGGCTTTGCGATCGTCAGCGTACTGGCGCTCACCATTCTGGCCACGGTCATCGTCATGGCCATGCTGTCCTTGGCTACCGTCAGCGTCAAAACCGAGGATTCAGCCCTCGAAATGGCGCGGGCTCGCTGGACTGGGAACACGGCTGTATCCATTGCCCTCGGCCAACTTATAGGCGCAACCAAGGAACAGTTTGCCGATGGCACCCCGAAGCCTTGGACCAGCCAGCCCGGAGCCATCCGCGTGCATGCGATGGACGGCACGCTGGAGAAGTTGCACAAGCTCTACTCCGCTTCCGTGATGGAGACCAATTCCTTGGCGGACGTTGCAAAGGACGTTCCGGATGACTGGCAGCAACGCCCCGATGATTTTGTTGATTTGAACGCACCCCGGACGACTACCAATGGCGGCCTGCATTTTCCTGTCGTCGATCCCCGTGCCAAGACCATTGATCCGCTGACTTCGGTGGAAGGCTTTGACTACACCGCCACCTCCGGTGCCGTCGGCCCAGACGCAGGTGCCAACCAGCAACGCCTACCCATGCCGGTGCGCTGGATTTATCAACGGCGCGATGGCTCGCTCGCCACTCTGGATGATGAGCACAAGCTCAGTCCTGCGAACAACAATCCGAACAACCCTATTGTGGCCCGCTTTGCCTATTGGGTGGATGACGAATCGTGCAAGGTGAACATCAACACCGCCGCCGAGGGCGCTTTCTGGGATGTTCCCCGGGCGGACACTGTGCAGGAACGCGCTTTGGCGGCCAATCAGCCCACGCGACGTGAGTATCATCGGGAGCCCGGCCACCCTGCGGGCGTGTGTCTCAGCAGCGTGTTGATGCCCGGCCGGCGTCTGTACCCGCAAAACTTCATGCCCGCAGAAACGACTTCTCCCGGCTCCATGGTCCCGATGTCGCTCAATGATGCCCGTGATCTCTGGCGTCTAGGCCGTCTGGCCGTGGCAGAACTGGGCTCTAAGACTTCGTGGGCAGGCACCGCAAGACCGGACTGGCAGCAGCTTTGGAACACCATGCCACAGGCATTGGTCCGGCAAGGCCCTTATGCCAACGTCAATGAACTGCTGTTCGACTCAGCCAAGCCCGAAAACTTCCCCACGCTGTGGGAGAACAATCAAACCGGCAAGCGCACCGTTCATTCGTTCTTTCGCAATCATCCTGAAGCCATCGCCCGGCTGCCCATGACGGAATTCTTTTTGACAGCGCAAAGCTCCGCACCGGAAACCACCCTGTATGGCACTCCGCGCATCGCCATGTGGCCGGTCGATGCCCGTACCTTGACGAGCATCAACGGCATTCCCACTTCGGACCCGGTCAAGCGTGATACAGCGTATGAACATAAGCTGGCACTGGGCTGCATGTTGAAGGGCAAGCCTTATTTCGTTCAACGGCAAGAGCCCGGGGACGGTGCCAAGGATTTGGAAGGCAATGCAGGTGGGGCCAACAAAGTGCTCCTTGATTATCTGAAGCGCCTCACCGGCAGCCCGGTCCCAGGTTTCAGCCGCGCCGATCTGGGCTACGGCACCTTTGCCGACAAGTATGGCGATGACCGCGAAGCCATCTTGCTTCAGATGCTCGACTATATCCGGGCGACCAATTTCGCTGATGGCCAAGTGGTCGAAGACACCCAGTTTTCCGTTCTTTGCCCGGCCAATAAGTCGAAGGGCTTTGGCCAGATCGCTCCGCTTCAGCAACGAGTGACAGGTGCCAAGGCAGCCACCAGCGACCACCCCCAGGGCCAGGGCCGTGTGATGACTGTCAGTGAAGTCGCCCTAATGATCGTCTGCCGTGCCCAGAGCCAATTTGACGAAGACGGCAAGGTCAAGGTTCTGGGCGATCCCAGCTCAGAGGAAGTCAGAACCGAGCTGGAGAAACATCCTGGCTTGCGCGAACTGGAGGTAGGCATCCTCGTGGAGGGTTTCCTGCCGGGGCAGAGCTGGACGGATTATCGTCCCTACATCAATGTCGCTCTGGTGGGCGGTCCTCCGGATACATTCCCAGCACCCCCGAGGGAGGGCCCTGTGCCCAATCTACCCCTGATGAAAATCAATGGGAAGCCGCTGACGCTGCTCGAAAAACATTCGTCCATGGAGTCGGATGAACAGCCGCCTACTAAATGGCAGGGCTCCGGCGGTAACACTGGCGTCCGTGGCTTGGCGAAAGGTCTCATCCAGTTTGAGCCCATCTTGGTTGAAGCCAGTCCTGATAACAATGACACCAAGCTGAAATTCGAAGGAGGCAGCAGCAGCGAATCCGGAGATCAATTCAAACTTGCGATTTATGACTCCCCTGGGTCCACTTCGGTTTCCGACCTGCTCCATGTGATCCCGCTCGTGTTTCCAGACATTGGCATGGACACCACAGCAGGCGCCACCATTCCGCTGCCTTCCTTCGCTGAGGGCATGCCCGCCAGCCTGAAGAGCCGCATGGCTGATGCCTGCGAGAATACCGACGCTCATCTCTTTTCTCACCAGCACGATGTGGTGCAATCGCTGACTCCCATTCATGGCGACTATCGTCTTACCGCCGCCCAGCGGTGGCTTCAAAGCCGCCAGGGCAATACACTCATCCCTATCTTTTCGCCTCACCCTCTCTGGGGCAAGGAGCAGTTCGCACACAATCTGCGCGACGAAACCATCGCCTCCGCCACAGAGACTCAGGGCTATATCAGCACCCTCGCCTACACGCCCGTCACTCGGCCGGACATGCCTTCCAGCTTGGTGAAGACCGCGCCTCTCGTGACCCTTTGGAACTCCGGCAGTTGGATGCAGTACACCGCAGACAGTGAGTCTTCGAAGTCCGCCCTCAGCCAGGCTCTGGTGGCCCTTCGTCGGGATCAAGGCATCCGCGGCGATGCCGTGCCTGAAGCCACCGGTGACTTCGACAACGGCATTGCTGACGCGCCGGACGGCTCTTATGTCAACCGCGCCGATGATGGCCACTGGGCAGCAGCTGTTGATGAGACCCGACTGCCTTACTTTGACAATGTTTCGCAGGTTGGAAACACTGTGCCTCCCGTCACGCTCGCAGGCTTCAGCGCTCAGCGCCTGCTGCCTTCGCCCGTCATGTTTGGCAGCCTTCCCACAGGTACCCGCGCCCAGGTGCCGTGGCAGACGCTGCTGTTCCGTCCGCAGCCTGGTCACTTTGGGGCCAAATCGCCCCCGGACTATCTGCTGCTCGATATGTTCTGGTCTCCTGTCATAGAGCCTGAACCTTCGAAGGAAGCCTTTGAGACCGCCGGCAAGATCAACCTCAACCATGAGCTACTGCCCTTCCGCAACATCACCCGAGCCACGGCCCTGCATGCCGCGTTTAAGGCTGAAACGATGATGGCCATTCCAGACAGCGCCGCCAGCACCTACAAGACCAATCAAGCATCCAATGATGCCTTCCGCACCTACATCGACACAGCCTCCACTTTGAAGCTCTGGAAGGATGCTGTTTTTTCTCAGGACAAGGTCTTCCTGACCGCTGGCCAGCTCTGCGAGCAGCCGCTTGTGCCTGTGGACCTGTTCCCTCCCGGCGAGGCCCCTTCCATTGCCGCCACGGAGACTTTCTGGAGCACGCACCGGCTCACCGGCGACAACACCAAGGAACGCCCTTACGCCGACCTCTATTCACGGCTCACCACCCGCTCCAACACCTTCCGCGTGCACTTTATCGCGCAGGCCATTAAGCAAGCTCGCAGCACGCCTAACGGCAGGTTTGGTGACCCCGACATGATCACCGCCAGCACCCAAGGCACCTGCCTTCTGCAACGCCATCTGGACACCTTGGCCCCTGACCTGCCCAACTATCAGGCACCCACGAGCACCGGATTACCTGCCAAACCTCTGGACGCCTTCTATCGCTGGCATCGTGAGGCTGTTCAGACCATTTGGTAGACGAACAGAAGCGAACTACAAAACCGTTGCGCGCGGTAGCAACATCACAGTTTGCACTAGTGCGCTGGTGACGTTAGGGCGTTGGATATCCCTGTAGCAACACGGAGCCTGACAGAATGGGCGAAGTTGTAGCCGTGGGCAGGGCTCCTGGCAGAGTAAAGAATCCGTAGCCTGCGGTCTTAGTGGCATTGGCATCGCCCTTGCGGTGAGTGATAACCCCGAAGAAGGAAGCTGGCCGTATCGGCGTGGCGATGAACTTGTAGGTGCCGCTGAACACGCCGGTAGTGGGCGCGACGCTGAAGGTGACAGAGCGGGGATTAAAGATGTCGGTCGGCATCACGGCAACATTTTTGGCGGTGATGCGGAAGGTTTGCACGAAAGGCGTGGAGAGCCCACCGCTGCTGAACAGCATCTGGACGTTGGCTGCATTGTTATCCACCAGCCCAAGGATCGCCACGGCAAGAGGCGGCGTGTAAAGGCCCCCGTCTATAAGCACAAGGTTCAGACTCGACGGGGTAAAGCCGTTCTTGTAGTTGCGGTCGACCGTAGCTTTCTTGGTCCAAAGAAGGCGATTAGCACCCGCTGTGACAGGGTGATAGGTGCTGTCTGAGATCGCAATGGAGCCGTACGTTGAGCCCTTGCCTCCGTATAGGGACTGGAAGACCAGCACCTTGCCATCGGCACTCATTACACTGCTGCCTATGACTACGGTGCCATCCGCCAGCTTACCGCCAAGGGTGACGATTCCAGTGGTCGGCACAGTGGCGGTGAAGTAACTGCTTCCCTGTGGCACTAGGGCAGGATCCGTATTCGCCGCAGGGGGACCAAAGGCCATGGTATGGTAACCTTTCCTTGTGGTGGCCGTGGCACCGGCATAGTCGAGGCTGCGCCAACCAGTCACTGCAGTCGTGTTTACCATTGTGTTGGTCCCTGCCAAGAATTCGCCAATTCCACCCAGAAGAGGGCGTCCGGCCGATGTAAAATCCGCAGTAACATCCATAAACAGCGAGGTCTTGCCGGTTCTTGGAATCACTACTGCGGTTCTAGCTGAGTTGTTCACCGCGCCAGAGCTGTTGAATGACGCCTCCAGATAGCCAGTAACCGGATAAGCAGTGCCGCCCATGGTGACCTTACCTGTGTAATAACCGGTGGGGGTGCAGGTAATGTCCAGCCGCCCCCCCAAATCGCCGTTGAGGCTGGACTGCGGATCAATTCCAGCCACAAAGGTGCCTACAGCAGCGGCTGGCAACGGCTTGATTTCCAATTCGATCACCGCAGTGACGGTCACAGAACCGACGCCATTGGTGGCCGTCAAAATAATGCTGGAGGTCTGGCTAACTTTGACCGCACGACCTGTGATGAGCCCTGTTTTGGGATTGTAAGTGAGGCCAAGGGGCAGGCCTGTGATCACGTAGCTGGTAGGCACTCGATCCGTGGTGGGATCAAGGAACTGGGTGAAGGGATTAAAACTGTAATAGCCCCCCACCACTCCTGTAGGCAGGCCAACCGTGCCCGGGATGCCTGAGCGCAACTGCGGAGCCCGTAGCACCACCAAATCCATGGAAATGCTTGTGGCATGCATCGAAGGCCGGCCCGCCGGAGGGTTGATAGTGCAGACGTAAGAGCCGGTGTTTGAAGTGGTCGCGGCGGCAATCACAAACTTGGCTGAAGTCGCACCGGTGAGGGTTTGAAGCGCGGAACCGGAAACCTTGGACCACTGATAGCCAAAGACCTGCCCGGGAGCTGCGGCCAGCGTGACGGCGAGAGTGGCAGGCTTGTTCGGCAGCACGACGAGAGCGGGAACGCTTGCAGGAGAATTGAGAACGGACACTCCCGCCGCGCTGCTCGTCACTGAGCCAGCTTTATTGGTGGTGACTTTAACTGTGTAATTGCCAGCATCCGTAAGCTTCGCCGCTTGAATGAGCAGAGTTGATGAAGTCTGGCCATTAATGGCCACATTGTTCTTCAGCCACTGATAGCTCAGGGGCGGCGGGCCTGAGGCGGCCACGGACAAGGTCACCGATTCGCCCACCCGCACGAACTGATCCACCGGATGGGTACCAATAGAAGGAAGCGTGCCCTCCGTGAGCACCAAACGCACGCCCACTTTGTCGCTAATGGCATTCCGTGACATGGGCTCCTTCGCCAAGTTTTTCAACACGGTCGCTGGCGAGGCAAAGCTCCCACCACGCACATAGCCACTAACAGGAATGGTGGTTTGTTCAAAGATCCATTCCGCTACGTTGCCACCCATGTCATACAGGCCCAGCCTGTTAGGCGCGTAGCTGCCGACCACCTTGGGCCCAGCCGTGGAAGCGGTGTTGCCGTAATTGGCCAAGGCAGGGCTGATCGT
>JAQGPI010000307.1 GCA_028293175.1 Verrucomicrobiaceae bacterium
TCAACCTTTTGAAGGAGATCGTCGACTAACTTGGCCGCTCCCCCCACAACTCTATGCTTCATTCTGTTACAGTCAGCCGTGCCCCCATCCGCGATTCGGTGGCATGAAACGCAAGGGCAAGGCCATCTGGAACGGCAATCTCAAAACAGGCAGGGGCTCTCTCCACACTGAGTCGAAGGCGTTTTTCGACCTGCCTTATTCTTTTCACACCCGCTTCGAACAGGAGCCGGGCACCAATCCAGAGGAACTCATAGGCACTGCGCATGCCGGTTGTTTTTCCATGGCCCTGTCAATGGCCTTGGGTCTTGCAGGCATGAATCCTGAGAAGATTGAAACTGACGCCACCATTACGCTGGAGAGAAAAGGCGATGGTTTTGTCATCTCCGCCAGCCATCTTGACGTAATCGCTACCATCCCAGGCGCCGACGAGGCCGAGTTCCAGGCCGCCGCTGAGAAGGCGAAGGTTTCCTGCCCCGTATCGCAACTGCTCAATGCCAACATCACCATGGTGGCGCGACTGGCCCCGGAGTGAGTGCTGTGACTCCGATGGTATCGCAGTGCAGTGATGTCAGTCTGTTTTCCCATGTAAGGCCGCTTTCTTGGAAGCACCTTTCTTTGCGGTAGCCTTCTTCGTGCTCTTTTTTGACGAAGCTCTTTTCGCCTTGCCGCCGATCTTGCCGCCCTTCCTTTCGGGCGAATGATCTTCGACTTTACCACGACCGCTACCGCTTTTCTTGCCGCCTTTAGTGGTCTTGTTCACCGTGGCCCAGGCACGCCGTTCGGCTTCCTCCTTCGAGGCTCCTCGCTCCTCGTAGCCTTCTTCAATGTGCTCTGCCTGCCGTTTCTGCTTGTCTGTGTAGCTGCTTTTATCACCGCGTGGCATAGGTCGTTAGGGTTGAGTTGGTTGATGGGACACAGCGCACCTTCGCAAGAAACGAAATGCGTGGATGCATCGAGATAACCAATTCTTAATGGCAAAATAATCAGACCAAAACGCGGCCTGCAAACGATAAGCTTGGGACTGTCACCCACTCACATTATACCGTATCACTCAATCCCATGGATGTTGCACCACACCCACGCGCCGGATGGCTGGACCTCGTTAAGAAGTCCGCCATCGCCTGGAATGAAGACAAAGCTCTGCGGCTTGCCGCGGCGCTCGCTTACTACTCTGTCTTCTCCATCGGACCGCTGCTGGTCATTTCGTTGGGCGTCGCTGGCCTCGTGCTAGGCCATGAAGCCCTCACAGGCCAGTTGCAGGAACAGATCAAAGGCTATGTCGGCCCCCAGGCTGGCAGTGCTATTCAGACGATGATCGAAAGCGCCTCCAAGCCCAGTCACGGTTGGCTGGCCACGGTCATCGGTTTTGTAGCTCTTATGTTTGGCGCCGCAGGAGTGTTCGGCGAATTGAAGGACGCATTGAACACCATTTGGGGAGTAAAGCCAAAGCCAGGTGTGGGCATCATGTCGTTCATTGGCGAAAAATTTCTGAACTTCGGCATGGTGCTCGTCATCGGCTTCCTGCTGCTGGTTTCGCTTGTGCTGACTGCCTTTGTTTCGGGGCTCAGCGACCGATTCAGCCATATAATGGAGATGCCCCCCTTTGTCTGGGGCGCACTTACATCATTGATTTCTTTTGGCATGGTGACGACTTTGTTCGCCCTCATCTTCAAGGTCCTGCCCGATCTGCACATCCGCTGGCGGGATGTTTGGGTGGGGGCTGCGCTCACGGGCGTGCTTTTTGAGATAGGCAAGGCCGGCCTCGGCTGGTATCTCGGCCGTGAGAGCACCGCTGGCGCTTACGGAGCCGCAAGTTCGGTGGTCCTCCTTCTGCTGTGGGTGTACTATGCCTCCTGCATCATGTTCTTCGGCGCGGAGTTCACCCAGGCGCATGCTGAGGCCAACGGCCTTGTAGTCAATCCAACGCCGGAAGCGCAGAAAGTGACTGCGGATGATCGCGCCGAGCAGGGCCTGAAGCCGCATCCCGAGCGTGAGCAGCGCCCGGGGGCCGTGGAGCATCCGCCGTTTTCGCACCGTCTTGTTGCACCGCTGCTGAAGTACCTCAGCGCACGCGGTGTGCTGGTAAGCCTGGAGGCACGCGAGGCGCTGAATCAAATCATCTCAGTGCTGCTGCTGGCGGCCATTGGCATCGTGGCTATTTTTGCGGGATGGTTGTTGTTAGCCACTGCGCTGGTTGGCGTTCTCACCGCCTTCATGGGATTGTTTTGGGTCAAAGCCGTGGCGATCGCCGGCGGCGCTCACATGCTGGTCGCCGGCATTCTCGCCTTCATCATCTGGACGCGCCTGCGTAAGGCGAGCTGGTTTGCAGACACATTCAACGAACTGAGAAAGGATCGCGCATGGCTACAGGGATCAGCAACAAAACTCTAAGGGAACAAGCGCTGCAGGACCTGCGGGACAGCCGTCAGGAAATCACGACTGAAACTACGCGGCTTCGTGCCGAGTACAGCCCCCGGCACTTAGCGCATGAAGCCATGCGTCGCCACGGTGTCGCCGTGTTGGGCGGGGCGATGCTGGCAGGAGTCGGCCTCGCGCTGTTACTTTCGCCGCGAAAGACCGCACCCCAGCCGGTACCGTCGTCCTCATACTTCCCACGACCAGGACCGATTAAGAAACAGCCGGGCGTTATCGCCTCCTCCTTCCGCGCTCTCGCTGAATTCGCGCTGCCAACACTCCTCAAACGCGCTGCTGAAGCCGTTGCGAAAGGCTATCAGGAAGCACAGTCGTCGACTGGCGCCGCGACGGAAGGCCCGGGGTCTAAGGGGCCTATACCATGATTGAGAATGGGATAGCAGAGACGCCCCCTCGGGCCCTTCTTACCACATATACGACAAGGTGCCAGGGTGAAGCGCCGGGACGCAACAGTCCCGGCTACCTACCATGATTGCTGTCGCTAAGCCAACGCTTCGCGGCAGAACTGGATGGTCTTGGCCAGCTCCTTCATGCGGTCTGAATCGGCGGGCACCTTGTATTCGAACTCGATGGTGGCCTGGATGTTCCACTTGTTGTCGCGGATCAGTTGCAGCACTTCCTTGAGCGGCGTGTTGCCCTGGCCAAAAGGCACGCTGGGGCCGTTATTGAAGCCACGATCCTTCACGTGCACATGTGTCACGCGGTCATGATACTTGGTGATGAAAGGCACGGGCGAGATGTTGTTGCCCGCCACGAAGTGCCCTAGGTCCACGTTTGCTCCGTTGAATTTAGCTAGGGCGAAGGCTGCCTCCCAATGCTCCGGCGTCGTGGTGGCGTGGCCATGGTAGCCGACAAAGAACTGATGCTTGTCAGCGAAACTGCCAAGCCGCTTCAGATCCGCTTCGTCATGCGAAATTTCGGTCGAGATCGCGCGGGCGCCAAGCCCCTTCGCCAGCGCAAAGGCGTAATCCACTTCTTCGTCTGACATCTTGAAGATGCCATCCACCTTTACGATCTCAATGAGCACGCCGGCGTTTTCCCACTTGCTGCGGAAGTCTTTCACACGCTCCAGGGGGGCCGTCTTGCGCCACTCGCGCAGGGAAACCCCTTTTGGTGCGGGGTCGGCCTTTGGTTCATCCTTCGCCTTCTTGTCTTTCTTGTCCTTCTTCTTGCCGTATACCTGATCCACTGGAGCGCCGAGAAAGACCTCCACAGACTGCGTCCGCAACTCCACGCCGCTGAGGCCCAGAGCTAGGCAGTTCTTCAAGATTTCATCCTCGGTGGTGACGCCCGCGCCGAAGCTATAAGGCACGTTCAAACCGATCTGCACGCCGGAAACCTTGGAGTTTGGCTTGCCTGCCGCCTGGACCGCCCTGAGGAACCCCGCATTGGAGAAAAGAGAGGCGCCGGGCAGCGCAGCCAGAGCGAGCTTGGTGAATTCACGACGAGAGGAGAGAGACATAGTGGATTGAAGAGGATGGATTGTGGCAGGGCGCTGCGAAAACGAGGTCGCCGCCCAAAAGATTGCATCGGAATCAGGCTCATTCGTCAAGGCGGGAAAAGCATGGGTGACCGCCATCACACTCCATTACACACACAAAAAAGCCCGGCCGCATCACGCGACCGGGCTCAAAGACTTAAGGAACAACTATGCTGCGGCTTCCACCACGCCACTATCGGCAACCAGCACTTCCGCGCTCGGGCGGCCAGCACC
>JAQGPI010000312.1 GCA_028293175.1 Verrucomicrobiaceae bacterium
TCGATCAGCAGTTCAATATCGCCAAACTCTTCATCCGTGGTGGCGTAAGGGCCTGTACCCGCATTGACCAACTCCCCATTGTCAACGCGCCAGTGCTGGGGGAATTCCTCGTGCTGCTTTTTCAGCGAAGCCTCCTTTTTCTCGCCTTCCAGCTTCACCAAGTTGTGTGGATTCAGCCCGTACCAACCTGAGAGATCGGAGCCATTGAACAGCGCTTTGAAGCCTGCCGGAGGTGTGGGTTCGGCGGCCTGAAGTGACACGGCCAATGCAGCGATGAACAAAGAAGGAAGGAAACGTCTCATGGTGGTGTTCAGAGTTCGCGCGGGCAGGGACAGTTCTTTCGCGTGAAAACTCGCGGTATTCATCGGTCACGGCGTTTGAATCCTGGACAGACAGCCGCGCGTCTGTCGTTGTATGGTGAGTCTTTTTAACCGTGTCCGGCCCCATTCCCTCTCCCTCCTCTGTGCGTCGCGTGGTCGCGGCGGGCTTCATCGGCACCACTGTCGAGTGGTATGACTTTTTCCTTTATGGAACGGCATCAGCACTGGTGTTTAACAAGCTATTCTTCCCACAGCTTGATTCCCTCGCTGGACAGATGGCGTCCTTTGCCACCTATGCAGTCGGTTTTTTTGCCCGTCCTTTAGGCGGTGTCGTTTTTGGTCACTTCGGCGACAAACTCGGCCGCAAATCGATGCTGGTCACGACCTTGATGATGATGGGCATCACCACCTTCCTCATCGGGCTGCTGCCCACCTACCAAACCATCGGCCCATGGGCGGCGGTGCTGCTGGTGGTTCTTCGTTTCATTCAGGGTATCGGTGTTGGCGGGGAGTGGGGCGGCGCGGTCCTGATGGCGGTGGAGCATGGCGGCGAAAAACGGCGAGGACTTTACGGAAGCTGGGTGCAGACAGGCGTGCCGGTGGGCCTGCTGTTGGCCAATGCTATCTTTGGCTTCATGTCCCACAACCTGTCTCAAGGGGCTTTTATGAGCTGGGGATGGCGGGTACCATTCCTCATGGGTGGATTGCTGCTTGCCGTTGGCATGTTCATCCGGCTACGGATTGTAGAGAGTCCTATTTTCCTTCAAGCGAAGGCATCGGCACCTGAATCATCAGTGCCAGTGCTGGAAGCCATCCAAAAGTACCCGCGCAACGTGGTCCTGGCCATGGGAGCGCGCTTTGCGGAGAACGCCTTCTTTTACATCGTCACCGTGCAGGTGCTCAGCTATGGCACCCAACAGCTTGGCTTGGACAGCCAGCTGCTGCTCAATGCCGTGCTCATCGCTTCCGCTGTTCAATGCTTTGCCATTCCGCTGTTCGGCGCGTTCTCGGATCGGATCGGTCGCAGGCCGGTGTACCTTGGCGGCGCTTTATTCTCTTTGTTGTTTGCCATGCCATTCTTCTGGATGATGGACACGCGCAATCCCGTGATCGTGGTGCTGGCCGTGGTGCTTGGTCTGATCGGCCACGCGGCCATGTATGGCCCCCAGGCGGCGTTCTTCTCCGAGCTCTTCGGCACCCGTGTTCGTTACACAGGTGCCTCATTGGGCTATCAGCTGGCCTCGCCGCTTGCGGGCGGAATGGCTCCGATCATCGCCACGAAGCTGCTGCAAAAGAGCGGCGGCGAGCCCTGGCCCGTGGCGGTGTATCTGATGGTGATGGCAGTCATCACACTCATCTGCGTGTGGCTCGCACGCGAAACCCATCGCGGTGCCCTGGATGACGGAAATCAGTCCACATAGGCGAACTCATTGGCATTGAGCAGCATGCGGCAGAGCGCGAACAAGCCATCTGTCTTCACGAATGCCACCGCTGCGGACAGCTCTTCAGCGTTGGGCTCACGGGCGAAGGCCAGATTGAAAGCACGGCGTATCTGCGCAGTTGAATCAGCACCAGCATCGCGTTGTAGCCGCTCCGCAAAATGATCCGCCTGGCGCAGCATGAAGTCGTTATTCATCAGCGCCAGGGACTGCAACGCAGTCGTGGTGACGATTCGTGACGGAGTGAGATTCGCCGGATTGGGGCAATCCAGCGTGGTCATCAGCGGCTGCACGGTGGTGCGCACCACGAAGCGATAAATACTGCGCCGCCACAGCTCGGCGCTATCGGCAGTGATGTAATCATAGATCGGCGCGTAGGCTTCAGTGTAATTGAAATCGCGGTAACCCGGACCGCCCATGGCGGGATTGAGCGAGCCGGCGACAGTCAGCACTGCATCGCGCATGGATTCGGCCTCCAGGCGGCGTGGGTTCATCCGCCAGAGCAAGCGGTTGGAAGCATCCACTGCCAGCGCCGCCTGATGGGCCTTACTCGACTGCCTGTAGGTGGCGCTCATGACCATCAGTTTGTGCATGTGCTTGAGTGACCAGCCACTGTGCAGCAGTTCCTCAGCCAGCCAGTCGAGCAGTTCAGGGTGTGAGGGCTTGTTGCCGCCCAGGCCGAAATCGCTCGGCGTATCGACGATGCCAGCTCCAAAATGGTGGTGCCACAACCGGTTCACTATCACACGGCGCGTAAGCGGGTTCACCGGATTGGTGATCCACTCGGCGAGATGCTTTCGGCGCTCGCCTTCCGGTGTGTGGTCATCGCCCAGCGCAGCCTTCATTCCTGCAAGACAGCTAATCGTGCCCGGCTGCACCTTGTCGGCAGGCTGCTCGGGATCACCCCGGCGCAACACCGACACTGCCTGCACCCCATCCGGCACCACGGCATAGACTTTGGGCGGAACAGGCAGGGCCTTGAGCTTTGCCTGCAATGCCGACCGTTCCTGAGTCAAGGCCGCCAGCTCTGCACCAGCATCTCCCGGCGCGAGAATCTGCAATCGTGGATCGCCGAAGAACACTTGGTCGTGGCCGATACCATCGCCTCCGTCCGTCGCCATGAGAGTGAGAAAATCCGCCGTCACAGGCACATCAAAATCAATGGTAGCGCTGTCGCCCGCTCCCAGCTTTGCGTGGTTAAAGACAGTCTTGCCATCCAGGAAGACCTGCACATCCGCATGGCTCTTCGCCTTGCCGCCATACCCGGCCACCGCATGGAATAGCGCAGGCTTATCGCCCCAGGTCTTGCGTATCCCGCGCAGGTCGAAAGTGATGGCCGCATTGGCATGCAACCCCAGCAGCGAATGGCCAGGAGTGTTGTAGTTCACCGCACCGATTTCCGTACTGTCCTGCGATCTTACGGGCCCATTGCGAATCGCATCCCAGGCCGAAGCCGAGGTCTTGGAGATCTTCGGTGTCTTGATGCCGGTGGAACTGATCACCACTGGCTCCCCACCGCCCGGAATGACCACGCCATCAATGTAACGAAGCTTTGATTGCACAAATTCGTTAGGTTTCACATCCGTCAGAAAGCTTGCGCCGTCCTTCTTCGCAAGACCTGTGCGCGGATCAATGCCCATGCCCTTTGTGCCATTGCCGGAGCCATCGCCGCCGCCCACCACATCAGCCAAATCAAGCCCACCGCCGCCCAGTTCAAACAAGCGGTGTGTGAGATTGCCCACCTGCTGGTTGATCTGCGCGCGCTCAGCCTTTGCTTGGCGAACGGCTTCGGATTCTATCTCGCGATCAGCGCGGCGTGTACCGGCAAACACCGCCCACAGTGAGTAATACTCTTGCTGGCTGATGGGATCGAGCTTGTGATCGTGGCAGCGAGCGCAGTTGATGGAGATGGCACAGGTGGAGGTCATCACCTGCGTAATCATATCGTCCAGATCATCGGCACGCGCCGCGCGTTGCAGCGTTGGGCTTTTTGTCTCAGCTTGTCCTACAAAATCCCATGGTCCCGCAGCGAGGAAGCCGGTGGCAATGGTGGCCGATTCATCATCTGGTTTTATCACATCGCCGGCGATCTGTTCGCGCAGGAACTGATCATAGGGCTTGTCGTCGTTCAGGGCATTAACGACATAGTCGCGGTAACGCCAGGCGTTTTCGCGCAGCTTGTCGCGTTCAAACCCATGTGTGTCCGCATAGTGGGCGATGTCGAGCCAGTGGCGTGCCCAGCGCTCGCCATAATGCGGCGAGGCCAGCATGCGGTCCACGAGATGTTCATAAGCATCCTTGGATGCATCGGTGATGAACGCGGTGGTTTCTTCGGGACTCGGCGGCAGGCCAAGCAGGTCAAAGCTGAGCCTGCGGATCAATGTGCGCCGGTCTGCTTCTGGAGACGGTTGCAGGCTGTGTGCGGCAAGCTCTTTGCCGATCAGACTGTCGATGCTGGCATTTGGCGGTGCGGCTTGCACGGCCTTCCAGGCCCAGTGATCCAATCGTTTGTCAGTGGTTGCCAGCCGGTCCTCCGCCGATTCTGGCCATACCGCTCCGGCGTCGATCCAAGCCTTGATCGTTTGGATTTGCACGGTACTCAGCCGTTCGCCTTTGGGCGGCATGCGCTGGTCATCATCGGGGTTGGTAAGACGTTGAAACAAGGGGCTGCCAGCGCTGTCGCCAGGCTTGATCGCCACGCCATCGTGACCGCCCTTGAAGGCGAAGGCCTTTGCATCCAGGCGCAGCTCACCCTTCTGTTTTTTTGGCCCGTGGCACTCCACGCAATGCTGGTTCAGCAGTGGTCGCACTTTTTTGTTAAA